>DAIQPR010000035.1:0-17114 GCA_036787315.1 Polynucleobacter sp.
GTTAAATCAAGATCTGCTTGACTTGGAAATGCTAGGCCATTTGGGTGATTGTGCGCAAGAATCATTGCATAAGAATTCCTTTTTAAAGCTTCTTTAATTAATTCGCGAGGGTAAATATAAGTCTGATGAGCATCCCCTCGAAAGAGGGTTTTAAATTCGATTAAATAACCTAAAGAATCTAAAAAGAAGCATGCAAAAACTTCATGATCCAATGACCCTATACAAGACTGAAGAAATTGTCTTGTCATAGCTTGAGACTTAAGAATTGGTTTATTTTTTAATTGTTCGAGACTTGCTCTTTTCACTATTTCTTGAGCGGCTTGGATTTGAGTCCATTTGGACAACCCCAAACCTGGCACCTTATTAAAATCATCTAGTGAGCTTGTTAATAGGCCCTTGAACCCTTCAAATTGCTCTAAAATATCACTTGATAATTCAATGACATTTCTAGTTTTATTGCCTGTTCGAATAAAAAGAGCAAGTAATTCTGCGTTACTTAAAGACTGAATTCCAGATTCAAGTACTCTTTCTCTAGGGCGCATTTCTGGAGGCCAATTTTTTATAGATTTACGAGATGACGGCGCCATCGCTACAATAGGAACATTATGGAAAATATTGTAAAAAACGATTCTTTTTTGACTTTGCACTATCGCTTGAGTTTCAAGGATGGCGCTGACATTGCTAACACTTTTACTGATAAGCCTGCTACTGTTTTGATAGGTGGTGGTCAATTTGCTCCAGGTTTGGAAAAAGCATTGGTAGGCATGTTGAATGGTGAACATAAAACATTTGAACTCTCTCAAGAAGATGGTTTTGGGGTTCGCAATCCAGACCTTGTTCAAAAAATCTCTTTGCAAACTTTGCATCAAAACAGTAATCCTGATGAGGATTACACCGTTGGCGATATGGTTGAGTTTGATGCACCTCATGGTGGGAAGTACGCTGGTACCCTTCAAAGTATTGATGATACTGGCGCCTGGTTTGATTTCAATCACCCTTTGGCCGGCAAAGAAATGATTTTTGAGGTCAAGATTATTTCTGTACTGTAGAAATTTTAAGGATGTTAAATGAGCATAGATAAAAACATCGATAGCGAAATTCTGTTGGCTCAACCAAGGGGCTTTTGCGCTGGTGTTGATAGAGCAATTTCTATAGTTAATCAAGCTCTTGAACAATTTGGTGCTCCAATCTATGTTCGCCATGAAATTGTTCACAACAAATATGTTGTAGACGATTTGAGGTCTAGGGGCGCAATTTTTATAGACGATTTGGAAAAAGTACCCAAGGGTGCAACTTTGGTCTTTAGTGCTCATGGAGTACCTCCAAAAGTTAAAGAGGAAGCTCAATCTAGAGGCTTTAGGGTTTTTGATGCGACTTGCCCCTTGGTGACAAAGGTGCATGTTGAGGTTGTGAAAATGTATCGAGACGGTTATTACATTGTCATGATTGGCCATAAAGGGCATCCAGAGGTTGAGGGTACGATGGGTCAGGTTGAGGATCGAATTAGCCTTGTTCAAAAAGTTGAAGATGTTCATTTATTAGATATTCCTGAAAATGTTCCAATTGCTTATGTAACGCAAACTACTCTTTCGATTGATGAAACAGCTGATATAGTTACAGCGCTTAAAAATAAATATCCCCAAATTGCGCAACCTAAAAAGCAGGATATTTGTTATGCCACACAAAATAGACAAGATGCCGTGAAGCTTATGGCACCTCAAGTACAACTTGTTATTGTCGTGGGAAGTCCTAATAGCTCTAACTCCAATCGCTTATGGGAATTAGCTGAAAAATTAGGCGTAAAGGCTTACATGGTGGATCATCCTTCTCAATTAAAAGCTGAATGGTTTATTGGTATAAGTAAGGTTGGATTAACTGCTGGAGCTTCTGCACCGGAGGTTTTGGCCCAATCTATTATTCAAAAAATCAAAGAATTTGGCCCTAGAAGTGTTCGGTCTTTAGATGGGGTGACTGAAAACACAATTTTTCATTTACCCAAGGGCTTAAATTCAAAGACAATCAGTAAAATCTGAATTAAAGTAATTAGTGTTTATTCGATAAATGGATATTAGGGAGAAAATGAATGTCCGCGTCATTAAAAGTAAAGATGTTTCAATGTTCAGCTTTAGTTTTAGCAGCGATGCTAGTTGCATCATGTGGAAAAAAAGAGACTGCAGAAAAAAGCTCCGATACAGTTGTTATCAAAATTGGTAACGTTGCCCCATTAACTGGCCCAAATGCTCACCTTGGTAAAGATAATGAAAATGGAGCTAGACTTGCCGTTGAGGAAGTCAATACTCAAGGACTCGTCATTAATGGTAAAAAAGTAACTCTAGAGTTTATTGGAGAAGATGATGCATCTGATCCTAAACAAGGTACGCAAGTAGCCCAGAAATTAGTTGATCAAAAGGTTGTTGCAGTTGTGGGACATTTAAATTCAGGGGTATCTATTCCGGCATCTAAAATATATAGTGAAGCTGGTATTGCACAAATATCCCCATCTTCAACTAATCCTGAATATACCAATCAAGGCTTCAAGACTACATATCGTTTAGTTGGAACAGATGCTCAACAAGGTCCAGTTTTAGCCAAATACACTTTAGAAAAATTAAAAGCTAAAAATATTGCCATTGTTGATGATTCAACTCAATATGGAAAAGGCTTAGCTGATGAATTTGAAAAAACTATTTTAGCTAGTGGTTCAAAAGTAGTTATTCATGAGGCCACGAATGACAAGGCTACAGATTTTAAAGCGATATTAACTAATATCAAGTCCAAGAAGCCTGATGTAATTTTGTACGGTGGAATGGATGCAACTGGCGGCCCATTTGCTAAACAAGCAAAAGAATTAGGCATTACTGCAAAAATTATTGGTGGTGATGGTATTTGTAGTCCTACTTTAGCGCAACTTGCAGGTGATGCTGCTGAAAATGTAATTTGTTCAACTGTCGGTGTGCCAAAAGAAAGTTTAGCGAACGGAGAAGCATTTATTAAGAAATACGAGGAGCGTTTTAAGTCACAAGTAGAGATCTATTCGCCAATGGCATATGATGCAGTTATGGTCATTGTTGATGCTATGAAGCGTTCAAACTCTACAGAAGCTTCTGCGATTTTAGGAGCTCTACCTACTACTGACTATAACGGCTTGTCTGGCCATATTACTTTTGATGCTAAAGGCGACCTTAAAGAGAGTGTTATTACCTTAAATCAATATAAGGACGGTAAAGTCGTTACGCTTGAAGTTGTTAAGCAATAATATAACCACAGAACGGTAGCTAACCCTACCGTTTTTTTATGGATATATTGATACAACAAATTCTTAATGGACTAGTGCTAGGAAGTATCTATGCATTAATAGCTCTGGGCTACACGATGGTTTATGGAGTGCTGGGCATTATTAATTTTGCCCATGGTGAAGTATTAATGCTTGGTGCGTTAATCTCTTTCTCGACTATTCATTTTCTACAATATTTTTTTCCTCAGCTTCCTGTAGTTTTTCAAATTATTATTGTTTTAAGTGTTGCTGTAATTTCTTGCGCATTGATTAGTTACTCTATTGAAAAACTGGCATATAGACCTTTGAGGTTTGCACCAAGGTTAGCTCCCTTAATTTCAGCAATTGGAGTTTCTATACTGCTGCAAACAATCGCAATGATGATTTGGGGACGAACACCTCTTCGGTTTCCACAATTATTACCAAGTCAAATGTTACATGTTGCAAATACCTCTGCAACTATCACCATCAAAGAAGTCATTATTATTGTTGTCTCACTACTTGTAATGTTAAGTTTATTAATACTTGTTAAAAAAACAAAGTTTGGTAGAGCTATACGAGCTACCGCTGAAAATCAAGCTGTGGCTGGCTTAATGGGTGTTGATACAAACAAAGTAATCTCATATACATTTATGCTTGGTGGCGGGTTAGCGGCACTAGCTGGCTTTATGATCGCCAGTAATTATGGCTCTGGTCATTTCTATATGGGTTTTATTCCAGGCCTAAAAGCATTTACTGCAGCGGTTCTAGGGGGAATAGGAAATATTCCTGGCGCTATGTTGGGTGGACTTCTTTTAGGAATTATTGAATCTTTAGGCTCCGGTTATATTAGTGAATTGACAGGTGGTGTTTTTGGATCTAATTACCAAGATATTTTTGCATTTATTGTTTTGATAGCTGTTTTGATATTTAGACCTTCAGGTCTATTGGGTGAAAAACAGGGTGATAGAGCGTAATGAATCTAAAAAACAATAAAACTCTTCAGCTGATTGCTCTTGCAGTGTTTGCCGGTTTTGCCCCATGGCTTTGTATTATGTTTGGAGGTAATTATTGGGTTAGGGTAATTGATTTTGCTTTGCTATATGTCTTTTTAGCTTTAGGTTTGAATGTTGTTGTAGGTTTTGCAGGTTTATTAGATTTAGGTTACATCGCTTTTTATGCTGTTGGAGCATATTGTGCGGGGCTATTAGCATCACCTCATTTAGCCACATCTTTTTCGTATATTAAAGATGCATTCCCAATGGGGCTTCACACATCATATTTAATTATTCTTCCTCTAGCAGCATTTATCGCAGCATTTTTTGGCGTCTTACTCGGCACACCAACTCTTAAATTAAGGGGTGATTATTTAGCTATTGTTACCTTAGGTTTTGGAGAAATCATTAGAATTTTTTTAAATAATCTAGACCGCCCTTTAAATCTCACAAATGGGCCTAAAGGTATTAATGGAATTGATGCTGTTCAATCATTTGGAATTTCATTTAATAAACAACTGAACATAGCAGGATTTGATGTTCCAGCCGTTGTATTGAACTATTACTTATTTTTAATTTTAGTAATTATGGTGATTATTGTTTGTGCTCGTTTACAAAATTCAAGAATAGGTAGGGCATGGGTAGCTATTCGAGAGGATGAAGTAGCAGCTCAAGCAATGGGCCTGAATACTCGTAACCTCAAACTTTTAGCGTTTGCTATTGGCGCTTCTTTTGGCGGTGTTTCTGGGGCTTTATTTGCATCCTTTCAAGGCTTTATTTCGCCGGAGTCATTTTCTCTATCTGAGTCAATTGTTATATTAGCCATGGTCGTTTTAGGCGGGATGGGGCATATACCTGGTGTAATTTTAGGCGGAGTTTTATTAGCAATCTTTCCTGAGTTTCTAAGAGCGATACTTGTACCATTACAAAACCTTATATTTGGACATGTTGTGGTTGATGCAGAAATTATTCGTCAATTTTTGTATGGATGTGCATTGATTCTTGTTATTCGATTTCGTCCCAACGGACTCTGGCCTCAAGTGAGAGTAGCAAAATGAACTTGTTAGAGATTACAGGGGTCAATAAATTTTTTGGAGGCTTACAGGCATTAAAAGATGCTCATATCAAAGTAGCCCCAGGTCAAATTGTCGGATTAATCGGCCCTAATGGAGCTGGAAAGACCAGTTTTTTTAATGTGATGACAGGGTTGTATCCAGCCGATTCAGGGCAGTTTTTTTTAAACGGAAAACCATACAATCCTAGCGCTCCCAATGAAGTTTTACGAGCAGGGATAGCAAGAACTTTTCAAAATATTAGATTATTTAAAGATATGACAGTATTAGAAAATGTTATGGTTGGAAGGCATGCTAGAACAAGATCGGGAGTCCTTCAAACTATTTTAAAAACACCTTTTCAGCAGCAGGAAGAGAAATCTATTCTTGAATACTCCTATCGATTATTGCAGTATGTCGGTATCGAAAATCAGGCTGATCAATTAGCTAAAAATTTGTCATATGGGGCACAAAGACGGCTTGAAATTGCACGCGCGCTTGCAACCGAACCACTTTTATTAGCTTTAGATGAGCCTGCGGCTGGAATGAATCAAACCGAAAAAAATGAATTAAAAGAATTATTAAAAAAAATATGCAGTGATGGTACAACCATTTTGATGATTGAGCATGACGTACGTTTAGTGATGGGAATCTGCAGTGAAATCACAGTTCTGGATGAAGGTCGTGTTATCGCGAATGGTATACCTGAATTAGTTAGAAAAAATCCTGCAGTCATTGAAGCTTATTTAGGCCCTACACACCATGAGTAATAAAAAGATTCTTGAATTAGATAATCTTCAGATTGCCTATGGAGGAATTTTGGCCGTTAAAGGAATTAGTTTGACGGTCTATGAAGGGGAATTAGTTAGTTTAATTGGGTCTAATGGAGCTGGAAAAACAACTACATTAAAAGCTATAGCTGGTTTATTAAAACCTAAATCAGGAAAAATCCTTTTTAATGGTCAATTGAGTAATTTTGTTTCACATGAGTTGTTACGCAGTGGTCTTGCATTGGTTCCAGAAGGAAGAGGAATCTTTACGAGGATGACTGTATTAGAGAATTTGATGATGGGTGCTTATTCTCGCAATGATGATTTGATTGAAGAAAATATGCAGCAAATGTTTGATTATTTTCCAAGAGTCAAAGAGCGCTCTCATCAACTAGCGGGAACTTTATCTGGAGGCGAGCAACAGATGCTTGCTATTGCTAGGGCGCTTATGTCTCGACCCAAATTATTGTTACTTGATGAACCTACAATGGGATTATCGCCACTAATGGTAGAAAACATTTTTGAAGTCATCAGAAGAGTTTCTCAGCAAGGAACGACAATCCTTCTTGTGGAGCAAAATGCAAAGATTGCATTGTCTATGTCGAGTCGTGCCTACGTCATGGAGAGCGGTGAGATAGCCATCACAGGCTCAGGTGAGGATCTTGGTCAAGACCCTCGAATTCTGGAAGCTTATTTAGGGGCTTGAGTTATTAAGTTATCAAGCATTGAGATCATTTGATCTATTTCATCCCTCGAGACATTTAGTGCCGGCATAAATCTCAGTAAATTTGGGCGAGGTGAATTGATCAATAGACCTATCGGGTTATTGGTTCTAGCATTTTCAACTAATTCAGGGCCAATATCTCTACCCAACTTTAGGGCGCGAAGTAATCCTTCACCTCTTTCCCCTTCAAGCTGATGTTTTTCAGAAAGCTCAAGGAGTTTTTCTTTGAGATATTCACCCTTCGCTTGGACTTCTTCCATAAATCCTGGTGCTGTAAGTTGTTCAATAACACTAATACCTACAGCAGTCATTAATGGGTTGCCATTATAAGTACCACCTTGGTCACCAGGTTCAAAACAAGCAACAGCATCTGTGCACAAGAGAGCCGACAGGGGAACTCCCCCTCCAATACCTTTACCTAGCGTCATAATATCTGGTTCAATATCGTATAGCTGATGGGCAAACAGTTTTCCAGTTCTGCCACAGCCAGATTGAACTTCATCAACAATCAAAAGAATTCCCTTATCGATTGTTAATTGACGAAGAGCCTTCATAAATTCTTTAGTAGCTGGAATAACTCCACCTTCACCTTGAACTGGTTCAAGCATTACAGCTACAGTATTCTCATTGATTAATTTTTCAACAGATGACAAATCATTTAAGTCTGCCTTTGGAAAGCCTTGGACTTGAGGTGCATAAATCGTATCCCATCCTGGTTTACCAGATGCGCTCATTGTTGCAATTGTTCTGCCATGAAAGCTATGGTCAAAAGTAATTATTTCAAAAGCTGAATTTTTGTGTAATTTACCCCATTTACGAGCAAGTTTAATTGCGCCTTCGTTCGCTTCCGCTCCACTATTTGCGAAAAAAACTTTATCGAAACAGCTATGCTTTGTCAGTAAATCTGCAAGCTCGATCATTGGCGAATTGTAAAAAGCCGGGCTTGGATTAATTACTTTTCTTGCTTGGGACTCAAGAGCGGCAATCATTCCAGGATTAGCGTGACCTAAGCAATTGACAGCCCATCCTTGCATAAAGTCTAGATAATGTTTGCCATTATTGTCGACTAGCCATGAGCCCTTACCAGAAACCATTTCAATTTCAGGGCGTTTAGTGATGAACATTACTGAATGTGGGTCGTGCATATTTTCCTCAGAAAGCAAGAATTAAAAGTTTATTTTAAGCCTCAATAATGACAATTATGATTGATTTACTAAATCTGCAGCTGATGTGAATGAGTCGGCATAAAACTCATCTTCAGGAAGATGGCATTTTGCAGTGAAGTCTTTTTGTGCAGAAGAAATAACGATTGGAGCTCCACATGCGTAAACCTGAAATTCCGACATGTTCGGAAAATCTTCCATAGCTGCGTTGTGAACAAAGCCAGATCTTCCATTCCATTGATCTTCTTCTAAAGCATTTGAAATCACTGGAATGTACTTTATATGTGAGTTTTCTTTAGCCCAAGCCAAGCATTTTTCGTGAAAGTATAAGTCTTGAGGTCTTCTACCACCCCAATACAAATGAATAGGTCTTGTCATTTTTTCATGAAGGGAATGCTCGATTATGGCTTGTATCGGTGCAAAACCTGTTCCAGAGGCAATAAAAATCATTGGTTTTTGTGAATCTTCTCTGAGGAAAAAGCTACCCATAGGACCTTCGAATCTTAATATATCCTTCACTTTCATTTGTGAATTTGGGTTAGCACCAAAAACATGATCCGTGAATAGTCCACCAGGCATATGCCTAATATGAAGTTCAAGTGGGCCTTCATGGTGTGGAGGCGTTGCAATTGAATATGCTCTTCTAACCCCATCTTTAAGAAGGAACTCTATATATTGACCAGCTCGAAACAGGAATTTTTCGGTTGATGGTAGTTGTAGTTTTAGAACCATGACATCAGATGCAGATTGCTCCAAAGAATTTACTCTGCAAGGGATTTTCTTGATCGGTATATCTCCAGCCTCAATTTCTCTAGCTGATATCAGGCAATCGCTTTGGGGGAATGAACAGCAAAGCAATGTAACTTTTCGTTGTTTTTCTTCTTCCGTTAACGTTGATGCATTATGCGGTCCCATAGTGACGTTACCGTCAATAACCTTTGCTTTACAGGAGCCACATGCTCCATTTTTGCAACCATAGGCAAGAATAATCCCAGCTTTAAGGGAAGCATCTAAAATAGTTTCATCTAATTGAACTGGAAAAGTTTTACCACTGACTTGTAGAGTAACTGAATAAGCTGAATTTGATTCCAAAACACTTCCTTTCACAAAAGGTTTACTATTTATTATGACTTTATATACAACATCTATTTCATCTAAACCAAGAGTTTTAATTATTGGTTGTGGTGATGTTGGAATAAGATTATTGCCTATTTTAGTCAAAACTCATAAGGTTTATGTTTTGACCACGCAAGAGTCAAAAAGATCGTTATTAAAAAGTATGGGAGCGAGCACTATTCTTGGAAATTTAGATGATTTAAAAAGCCTTCAACGAATAGCTAAACTTGCACCAAGTATCATTCACCTTGCCCCTCCAAATTCTGAAGGGCAAAGAGATCTTCGAACAAGGAATCTGATTAAGGTACTTTCAAAAGGTGCCATTACTCAAAAATTGATTTATGTCAGCACATCAGGTGTTTATGGGGATTGCAAAGGCGATTATGTTGATGAAACCAGGATTCTTGCACCAACAAACCCTAGAGCTCATAGAAGAATGGATGCAGAATCACAATTAAGGGCATGGGGTGTTCACCAAAATGTCCAAGTTACTATTTTGCGCGTACCAGGAATATATGCCAGTAATCGAATACCGATTGAGCGTTTAAAGGCAAAAACACCAGCTTTGAGGACTGAAGAAGATGTTTTTACAAATCATATTCATGCTGATGATTTAGCAAGAATTGTTCTTTATGCTTATTTTCGTGGGCTTCCTCAAAGAGTCATCAATGCAACTGATTCAAGTTGGCTCAAAATGGGGGATTATTTCGATTTAGTGGCAAAAAATTTTGGATTGCCTGCACCTCAAAGAGTAACTTTTGAGGAGTTAAGAAGTAGAGTCACCCCTCAAATGTTAAGTTTTATGAAAGAATCACGACGTTTACAAAACAAGCGTTTATCTGAACTGGGTATTAAGCTTCAATTTGAAACTGTTGAGGATTTCTTAAAAACTCAAAAAAATCCTCAAGGTTTACTTTTTTAAATTACTTTTTCCAATTATCTTTCAAGCCAACAGCAAAATTAAATACCGGCTTATTTTGAGAAAAATCTTTTTTGTCAGCAACAAAGTAGCCATGTCTTTCAAATTGAAAACGTTGTTCAGGATTTGCGTTTGCAAGGCTAGGTTCTACAAATGCATTAATAATTTTTTTAGAATTAGGATTAAGCAATGTTAGAAAGTCATTATCCCTACCAGCCGGATTAGGGTCAGTAAATAAGCGGTCATACATTCTTAATTCGGCATTAACAGCATGAGGGACACTTACCCAATGGATGTTTCCTTTAACTTTGTATTCTGAAGATCCAGGGGTTCCACTTTTACTATCCGGGAAATATTTAACTCGAACTAATATTGGATTTCCATCTGCATCTACTTCATAGCCTGTGCATTCAACCACAAAGCCGTATCTCAGCCTTACTCTTCCTCCAGCTTGTCCATCTTTTGGTGGGTAAAGTCTAAAAAAACCTTTTATAGGACTAATCATGAAGTCATCAGACTCAATCCATAATTCTTTTGATATGGGAAATTCTCTTCTTCCCCAATCTTCATGATGTGGATGTTTAGGCGCAGAGCATAATTCAGATTCGTGGTCAAAATTTTCTATGACCAATTTAAGCGGAGAAAGTACGGCAATTCCTCTCTCTACTTTAGGGTCAAGGTCATCTCTTAAAGCCTGTTCGAGAACGCTCATATCTATCCAGCTATCTGCCTTAGATACACCGATACGTTCACAGAATAGTTGCAAAGATTCTGGGGTATAACCTCTTCTCCTTAGACCGACAATAGTAGGCATTCTAGGATCATCCCAGCCATCAACATAATTTTCTTGAACAAGTTGCAGTAACTTACGTTTACTTGTTAGGGTGAAGCTTAAATTGAGCCTAGCAAACTCGTATTGATGTGGAAGAGGTGTTTTAAGTGCACCTGCTTTGACTAACTCATTAAGAATCCATTCATACAGAGGCCTGTTGTTTTCAAACTCAAGGGTACAGATAGAATGTGTGACATTTTCAAGAGCATCAGAGATACAGTGCGTAAAGTCATACAAAGGGTATATGCACCAGGCATTTCCAGTTCGATGATGGTGTGCATGCCTGATTCTATAGATAACAAGATCACGCATCACGAGGTTAGGATGAGACATATCAATTTTTAAGCGAAGAACGTGTTCGCCATCACTGAATTTCCCAGCTCTCATTTCTCTAAAAAGTTCCAGATTCTCAAGGACACTTCGATTTCTATAGGGACTTTCAATACCAACTTGATTAAAGTTGCCACGATTTTTTTGGATATCTTCAGCACTTTGGCTGTCTACATAAGCTTTGCCAGTATTGATTAGGATCTCAGCAAATGAGTAAAGTGTTTCAAAATAGTCACTAGCGTAAAACTGAAATTCTCGACCTTGATGATGCCAATCAAACCCAAGCCATTGAACAGCTTCTAAAATACTATCAACGTATTCAGTTTCCTCTTTTGCTGGGTTTGTATCGTCAAATCGCATGTGACATCTTGCGCCATTGGGCATATGTCCATAATCCTTAGCTAGGCCAAAATTAAGGCAAATACTTTTAGCATGTCCAATATGGAGGTATCCATTTGGCTCTGGTGGAAACCGAGTAATAACGCTAGGAAGGGGTTTTCCTTCGGTATCGAATCGATTAGCGTATTTAGAGTTTAGACAGTCAGCATCAATTATCTGACGTAAAAAGTTAGAAACCTCGGTTGGTGCCGAGGTTTCTATTGGTTTATTAATTTCCTTAGACATAGACACATATTGTAATGTGCCTTTAGGAGTACATCAATCCTCTACGAAAGCTTCTTCACGAGTCTTCTTAAATGCAGGTACTGAAACCAAAACAACTAGAAGAGCAGCAACAGCTAAAAGACTTGCAGATAGTGGACGTGTAACAAATACAGAGAAATCACCACGAGACAATAATAATGCTCTACGGAAGTTTTCTTCCATCATAGGTCCTAAAACGAAACCTAATAGCAATGGAGGTGCTTCGCACTTAAACTTCATGAAGACATATCCAAGGATACCGAAAGCCGCTGTTAAGTAGATATCAAAAACAGTATTGTTTACTGAATAAACACCAATACAGCAGAATACAAGAATAGCTGGATATAGATGTCTGTATGGGATTGTTAAGAGCTTAACCCAAACACCAATGAGTGGTAAGTTCAAAATAATCAACATCAAGTTACCAATCCACATGGATGCAATCAATCCCCAGAATAATGCTGGGTTACTTGTCATCACCTGAGGACCAGGTTGAATGTTGTGAATAGTCATCGCACCGACCATTAAAGCCATAACAGCATTTGGTGGGATACCAAGAGTTAACAATGGAATAAATGATGTCTGGGCTGCAGCATTATTTGCACTCTCAGGGGCTGCAACACCCTCAATAGCCCCTTTACCAAACTCGTGACCATATTTAGAAACTTTTTTCTCTAATGAGTAAGCACCGAATGCCGCAAGAGCTGCACCACCGCCTGGCAAAATACCGAGAACTGAACCCAACAAAGTACCTCTTAAGATTGGAGCAACCATTCTCTTAAAGTCTTCTTTGTTTGGCCAAAGATTAGTAACTTTGTCCAAGAAAGTTTCACGATTTTCTTTTTGTTCAAGGTTTGCCATGATTTCAGCAAAACCAAACACACCCATCGCTACAGCAACGAAGCCTAAACCGTCGGTTAATTGCGGAACGTCAAACGCATAACGTGAAGTTCCAGAGTTAACGTCAGTTCCAACCAAACCTAACAACAGACCTAGCACAATCATCGCAATGGCTTTGATTAATGAACCTGAAGCTAGAACCACAGCACCAATTAAACCCAACACCATGAGTGAAAAGTATTCTGCAGGACCAAATTTAAATGCTAGCTCAGAGAGAGGTGCTGCAAATGCCGCAAGAACCAAAGTTGCCACACAGCCAGCAAAAAATGATCCTATACCAGCTGTAAACAACGCAACTCCAGCGCGACCATTTCGTGCCATCTTATAACCGTCAATCGCGGTAACAACTGAAGATGACTCTCCTGGGATATTAATCAAAATAGCCGTGGTTGATCCACCGTATTGAGCTCCGTAGTAAATACCAGCAAGCATAATGAGGGCAGCAATTGGAGGAAGAGCGTATGTTGCAGGCAATAGCATCGCAATTGTTGCGATTGGCCCTAAACCTGGAAGAACGCCGATTAAAGTACCAAGTACACAACCTATAAAACAATACAGTAAGTTTTGAAGGGTGAATGCAGTGGCAAATCCTAATGAGAGATTACTTAGCAAATCCATTTGATAGATCTTTCTTTATTTATATAGATTGAATAATTAGTTCGTTAAGAATGGTGGCCATACAGGGAATTGAAGTTTGAGACCCCATACAAATGCAAAATAACAAATACC
Source organism: Polynucleobacter sp. (assembly GCA_036787315.1). GTDB lineage: Bacteria > Pseudomonadota > Gammaproteobacteria > Burkholderiales > Burkholderiaceae > Polynucleobacter. Next base: position 13,426 of record DAIQPR010000035.1, read on the forward strand.
AATTAAAATAATGGAACTAATAAAAGTTTGTTTCCAATTAAATTCGTGACTTGCATATGCGGAAGCAAAGACTAAAATTAAAATAGAAATTATCAATCCAACATAGTTCAGAACAATTGCAAAGAGAAGAACGGATCCTGTAATCCAAATTACAGTCTTCCAATCCCATTTACCAAAACTACTCTCTTCCATATCAGCTGCAAAGGATTTGATTAAAACAAACAGTCCTAAAAGAATTAATACAACACCAAGCCAAAAGGGAAAATATCCTGATCCCATTTTTGCCGGAGTTCCCATTTGATAACTTCTTGCAAGAATCGCAAAAAAAGCCCCAAACGCAATAAACATTAAACCTGAGGCAAAATCTTCTTTATTTCTAATTTTCAATTCGAACTCCTAAATAATTGTTTTGAAAGCAATGTGTGATTGTAAGTTCAATCTTATGTTTGGACTCTTAGGGTTTCCCCTTATCTTGTGATTAAACCACATTCGATAAGTGAATTTTTAGATTTATGCACCGAAATGAGATAATAGTAATTATGAAAGTAAATGAAATTAGACAAAGTTTTTTAGATTTTTTTGCATCTAAGGGCCACCAAATAGTAGCTTCAAGTCCAGTCGTGCCTGGAGACGACCCTACTTTGCTCTTTACGAATGCAGGAATGAATCAATTTAAAGATGTTTTCTTGGGCTTTGATAAAAGACCATATTCACGCGCAACTACGGCTCAAAAGTGTATACGTGCAGGTGGAAAACATAATGATTTAGATAATGTTGGGTATACAGCAAGACACCATACCTTCTTTGAAATGTTAGGAAATTTTTCTTTCGGGGATTATTTCAAAGAAGATGCTATTAGTTATGCTTGGGAGTTGCTAACTGAAGTGTTTAAGTTGCCAAAAGATAAGCTTTTAGTAACTGTTTATCAAGAGGATGACGAAGCCTATCAAATCTGGACTAAGAAAATCGGTGTGCCAGAGAATAGAGTTATTCGTATTGGCGACAATAAGGGCTCTAGATACGCATCAGATAATTTTTGGATGATGGGTGACACAGGACCATGTGGACCTTGCACAGAAATTTTTTATGATCATGGCGAACACATTCCAGGCGGTCCTCCTGGAAGTCCAGATGAAGATGGCGATCGTTTTATAGAAATTTGGAATAACGTTTTCATGCAATTTAATCGTGATGAAAACGGTGTAATGCATCCATTGCCAAAGAAGAGCGTTGATACAGGGATGGGTTTAGAGAGAATTTCTGCGGTTCTGCAGCACGTTCATTCAAATTACGAAATTGATTTGTTTGTTAATCTTATTCAGGCTGCAAAACAGAGTGTTGAGCTTTCTGGAGGAAATCAAATTGATATCCAAAGCCCTTCTTTAAAAGTAATTGCTGATCACATTAGAGCGTGTAGTTTTACTGTGCTTGATGGCGTTATACCTGGCAATGCAGGAAGAGGTTATGTTCTAAGAAGGATAACTCGTCGTGCAATAAGACACGGGTATAAGTTGGGTGCAAGACAACCATTCTTTTATCGCCTAGTATCAGCCTTGGCAACAGAAATGGGGCAAGCATATCCTGATTTAGTATCTCAGCAAGAAAAAATTACTGAGGTATTGAAACAAGAGGAAGAGCGTTTCTTTCAGACTATTGCAAATGGAATGGAGATTTTAGAAAATGCTTTACATGAAATTCCACCGAACACGAATGAACCAAAATCTTTAGATGGTGCGATTGCATTTAAATTACATGATACTTTTGGTTTTCCATTGGACTTAACAGCTGATGTTTGTAGAGAAAGAAATGTTCAAGTTGATGAACATGGCTTTAATATCGCTATGGAACAACAGAGGAATCAAGCAAGAGCTGCTGGAAAATTTAAGATGGCCCAAGGCCTCGAATACAGTGGTGTTTCAACTTCCTTCCATGGATATGATCATTTATCTTTAGAACAATCCAATATTCAAGCCATTTACAAAGATGGATCAATTGTGAACGAACTACACAGTGGTGAAGATGGGGTAATTGTTTTAGATCAAACACCTTTTTACGCAGAATCTGGCGGTCAAGTTGGTGATAAAGGGGAACTTAGAAATTTAATAGCACTATTCCAAGTTGAAGACACTATCAAAATTCAGGCAGACGTATTTGGTCATCAGGGCACATTACTCGAGGGAGTGGTAAAAGTAGGTGATGTAATCAAGCCCAAAGTTGATTCAATTGCTAGACAATCTATTACTCGAAACCATAGCGCTACTCACTTAATGCATAAAGCTTTAAGAGAAGTATTGGGTGTGCACGTGCAACAGAAGGGTTCTCTTGTTGATAGTGAAAAGACACGCTTTGATTTCACTCACAATCAACAGGTTTCTCGTGAAGAAATTGAAAAAATAGAAGTTCTTGTCAATACTGAAATTCTTCAAAACTCACCAACTTCTGCAAAATCTATGAATATAGATGATGCACAAAAAACTGGTGCAATGATGTTATTTGGCGAGAAATATGGAGATGTTGTGAGAGTTCTAGAAATTGGTAATTCAAAAGAACTATGTGGGGGTACCCATGTATCTCGCACGGGTGATATTGGACTATTCAAAATCATTTCTGAGAGTGGAGTTGCTGCAGGAATACGCCGTATTGAAGCTATAACTGGAAAAAATGCTTTAGATAAAGTACAAAAAATGGATCAACAGATCTTCCATATTTCATCTGTTTTAAAAGCCAATTCAGACGATTTACCACAACGGATTTCCTTAATACAAGATCATGTAAAGTCTTTGGAAAAGGACCTAGAAAAACTCAAGTCAAAAATTGCTGCAAGTCAGGGTGACGAATTGCTATCTCAGGCTGTAGAAATTAACCAAATTAAAACTTTAGTTGCTAAAGTTGAAGGCTTTGACGTTAAGGCACTGAGAGAAACTCTTGATCAACTTAAAAACAAGATGCATTCAGGCGTTATTTTGTTAGCAACAGTTCAAGACGATAAAGTGCAATTGATTGCTGGCGTTACTGCTGATCTAATATCAAAGGTAAAGGCTGGTGATTTAGTAAATTATGTTGCGCAACAAGTAGGTGGGAAAGGTGGAGGTAAGCCAGATATGGCGATGGCAGGTGGTACATTGCCTAAGGAATTACCAAAGGCCTTATTAAGTGTTTCATCGTGGTTAAAGGATCGCTTATGATTCCAGATCAAATAGATAAAGAATTAGATTGTATTGGCATGATTTGCCCTCTACCAGTTTTGAGGACCAAAAAGGCATTATCTGATATGCAAACTGGACAAATCCTTAAAATCAAGGCTACTGACAGAGGTGCTGAGCACGACATACCTATGTTTGCAAAGCAAACAGGTAATGAATTAATTGCTTCAGATAAAGCAGACGATATATTTATTTTTTATTTAAAAAGACGTTAGTCTTTAACGTGATTTTAAGAACTGCGCGAATTCTTCACCAACTTCTGGATGATTTAAAGCGAATTCGACTGTAGCTTTCAAATAGCCTAATTTGCTTCCGCAGTCGTAGCGAATACCTTCATACTCATATGCTAAAACTTGCTCTCTTTGAATGAGAGACTCTATAGCGTCTGTGAGCTGAAACTCTCCACCTGCACCAGGTGACAAGTTTCGAATATGGTTAAAAATATTTGCTGTTAGAACATATCTACCTACAACACCCATATTAGAT
>DAIQPR010000036.1:0-16480 GCA_036787315.1 Polynucleobacter sp.
AATCAGTGTAGAGATCGACATTGCAGGAGGTTTTTAACGCTTTTAGAGCTTCAATGACGGCAGTCATCTCCATTCGGTTATTTGTAGTATCTTTTGCCCCACCGAATAAATGTTTTTCATTCTCCCCAAATCTGAGAACTACTCCCCACCCCCCCAATCCTGGATTGCCTTTGCATGCACCGTCTGTGTAGATAATCACATTAGGCTTATTATTCGTCATATTTATTTTGAGTATGGGAAACAGGTTTTAAAGGGTTTGAAAGAATCTTACGAGAACTTTTTACAAGACCGATCATCTTCGTTCCAGGAATTCTTTTTACAGCGCTTAAAATGAAAACAGAACCCATAAAAGGCCACCATCTATCTCCCACTTTATCTAAAAGTGTCAAACCTTGTAGCCTGGAGCTATTCTTAATTGGTATCCCGTAGCATCCAAATCTTCCACGGTCGATTGAGTAGTTCAGTAAATTCAACCAATCTTTTATACGACGATGACTAATAAATTGACCCTCATTGGGTAAAAAAGGTTGATTAATCAGATTCCCACTATATTGCCTCAACCCCCAAAGGCTATACGGATTAAAACCAGAAATAATGATTCGACCTTCTGGTCTTAAGACCCTATGGATTTCGCGAAGAGCTTCGTGTGGACTTTCCACAAATTCAAGTACATGGGGGAGGGCAATTAAATCTAAAGTTTCATTTGCAAAAGGAAGGTCATAAATTGAACCCTGACAAATAATTGGAATACTCTTGTCGATTGACTCTAAGACGAACGATTGAGTGGGTAAAAGCATTTGCCAGCGTTGAGTAATTCGGTTTTCTGCGAGACAAGAAAGTTGGGGTAATCCAATTTGTAAAGCTTCAAAACCAAAAGCATCTTCAACAGATTTTCCAAACTGTGTAGTCTCCCAATCTAAGACATATTTTCCCGGGGCAGTACCTAGCCAGACGTCCCATTCATTATGAGAAATCTTGGCATTTTGAGGAGTACTTGGTATCATCGTAAAGTAAGCAAAATTTTATAAAACTATAACTAATATTCTATTGAAAAATAAATTGGAAAACACCCTACTGCAGTTTAAACAAGTTCCCGCGTTTCAAGATAATTACTTGTGGGTTATTTTTCAAAACAATGCTGCTTGGGTTGTTGATCCTGGAGATGCTGTTCCTATTATTCAACTACTTGAACAATACAATATTAATTTAAAAGGTATTCTAATTACCCATCATCATAACGATCATATCGGCGGAGTGAAGCAATTAATTGATTGGTCAAACCTAGGTTCAAAGGATATTGTTACTGTAGTAGGACCAGATCACCCCAGCACTTCTGGAATAGCAAATATTGTTAAAGATGGTGATAGTGTTGAATTGTTTCAAGGTATTGAAGTAAAAGTTATCTCGGTTCCAGGGCACACATTAACGCACTTAGCATACTTTTTACCTATTTCTCAAGACGTATTAATACCTCGTTTGTATTGCGGTGATACCTTATTTTCAAGTGGGTGTGGAAGGTTATTTGAAGGGTCTGCAGCACAAATGTATCAATCTTTAAAAAAAATTTCTGCATTACCAGATGAAACTTTAGTATGTTGCGCTCATGAATATACCCTTTCTAATATAAGATTTGCGCAATCGATAGAAAACACGAATATATATTTAAATGAATGGGCTGAAAAAGCAAGTCAGTTAAGAATCTCGGGGGAACCCGCCGTACCTACTACAATTGGTTTTGAGAAAAAGGTGAACCCATTTATGAGATGTGATGAAATCGAAATCCAGAATGTAGCAAAACAAAATTCTGGATTGGATACTAATAGTGGTGAAGAAACATTGGCGATCATTAGAAAAATGAAAGATGCTTTTAAATGACAAGAGCATTATTAGCCTTTGTTTTTTTATTAATGCTTACAGCTTGCGCTACGGATAATACTTCCAATTCCAACAATACTTGGACAAATGATCCTATTCAGCAAAAGATTCTCCAAAATAAAGATACTCAGGATAAAGAAATTAAAGTTTATGATGATCTTTGGGAGAGAATTCGTTTAGGTTTTGATATACCCGACCCAGATTTAGACATCATAGACAAACATGTTCGTCAATTAAAAGCCAATCCTGCATATGTAAATCAATTGCTTGATAGATCTTCATCTTATCTTTTTTACATCATTGAAGAGGTGGAGTCACGTGATATGCCGAGTGAGTTAGCACTTTTACCTTTTGTGGAGAGTGCCTTTAATCCAAAGGCGGTTTCACCTGTAAAAGCAGCAGGTATATGGCAATTTATGCCCGCCACTGGAAAATATTTTAATTTGGAACAAAATATTTTCCGAGATGAAAGAGGTGATATTGTTAAGTCGACAAGGGCAGCTCTTGATTATTTACAAAAGCTCTATGAGATCTTCGGTGATTGGCAATTAGCATTAGCAGCATATAACTGGGGCGAAGGATCGGTTGGTAAAGCAATAGCAAAAAATAAAGCTGCCAATTTGGATACGGATTATTTCAGCTTGTCGATGCCTAATGAAACCAAAAATTATGTACCAAAATTATTGGCCTATAAACGCATCATTGACGAGCCAGCCAAATATGGCTTTAAGTTGCCTAAAGTTCCAAATCATCCTTATTTTGTGTCTTTGCCAATTACTCAAGATATCGACGTTGATAAAGTAGTTGAATTATCTGAGATTACTCGAGAACAATTTATGGCCTTGAATCCATCCTTTCATGGACCGGTCATTATGAAGGCATTTAATCAAGAAGTACTTTTGCCCTATGGGAAAGCTGAGTTATTTAAAAACAATCTTAAAAAACATTCTTCAGCCTTAACTACTTGGACAGTTGTAAAGGTTGATAAGACTGATACTGTAGACAATGTTGCTGAACGATTAAAAACAGATCCAGATTTAATTCGTGAAACCAATAAAATTCCTAAGGGTATGAAGATCCGAAACGGTTCGACAATTTTCGTCCCTAAAAACGAATCGCACCAAGATAATGTTCCTCTAGAGCTTGCGCAAAATCCTGTATTGAGTCTTGAAAAAGAATTTGTTCCTATTCCAGTAGTGATGCGCTGTAAAGGTAAAAAGTGTGTTGCTGTTCCATCTAATTTAGCCAACTACTACCCTAAAGACTCAGTAAATTCAAAGTCCGTGAGTAGCTCAGGTCAGTCCAAAAATCATTCAGGAAAAACAAATACTGTAAGTTCTAGTAAATCGATGGGTTCTAAGAATTCCGCATCCACTAAAACACAAGCTAAAAGCACACAAGCTAAAAGTTCAACTAAATCGAATACAACATCATCTAATTCAACATCAACAGTTTCTCAAAAGTCGCAAACCAAGTCTTCTACAAGCAAAAAGCAAGTGAGTAATTATTAAGGAGAAAATTTTATGGGTAAGTATGCAGAGTCACATCAACAATCTATCCGTGAGCCAGAAGTTTTTTGGGGTGAGCAAGCAAAGAGAATTGAATGGGATGTTCCTTTTGAAAAAGTTCTAGATTATTCCAATCCTCCTTTTGCAAAATGGTTTGTTGGAGGAAAGACCAGTATTTGCTACAACGCTCTAGATCGTCACCTGAAGGATCGTGCGAATCAACTGGCTTTGGTTGCAGTTTCAGTTGAGACAAATACGGAGCAAAGTTATACGTATCAAGAACTCTATACTGAAGTAAACCGTATGGCAGCTATCTTAAAAGCACAGGGTGTTTGTAAGGGTGATCGTGTACTCATATATATGCCAATGGTTGCTCAAGCTTGCTTCGCAATGTTGGCTGTTTTACGTTTAGGGGCCATACATTCAGTTGTATTTGGAGGATTTGCTTCTCACAGTCTAGCGGCAAGAATTGAGGATGCTCAACCTAAAATGGTCATCACTTCTGAAGCTGGGATGCGCGGTGGTAAGGTGGTTCCTTATAAACCTTTACTAGATGAAGCAATAGAAATATCCACGTATAAGCCAGAGCATGTATTAATTGTTTCTAGAAACTTATGCGAATACGCCGTTGTTGAAGATCGTGACTTGGATTACTTAGAAGAACGTAGTAAGTATATGGACAACAGTATTTCCTGCGAATGGCTTTATGCAACCGATCCTTCTTATATTCTGTACACATCAGGTACGACAGGGAAGCCAAAGGGTGTTCAAAGAGATACTGGTGGGTATGCTGTAGCACTTGCAACTGCAATGGATTACATATTCTGTGCAAAGCCTGGACAAACCATGTTTTGCACCTCAGATATTGGATGGGTTGTTGGGCATGGTTTTATTATTTATGGTCCATTGATTCACGGTATGACGACAATTATGTTTGAAGGAACTCCCTTAAAACCAGACCCAGGTATTTGGTGGCAATTAGTTGAGAAATATAAAGTTTCTACGATGTTCTCTTCTCCTACAGCTATTAGGGTGCTCAAAAAGCAAGACCCTTCTTACATAACTAGTCATGATTTATCTTCTCTTCATACTTTCTTTTTAGCAGGAGAGCCTTTAGATGAGCCAACAGCAAAGTGGATTTCGGACGCTATTAAAAAGCCAATTATTGACAACTATTGGCAAACTGAAACTGGCTGGCCTATATTGTCTTTACAACAAGGTATAGAAAATATGCCTAATAAATTTGGGTCACCTGGCGTGCCTGTTTTTGGTTACAACATGAGGTTATTAGATGATGTCACTGGAAAAGAGTTATCTGCCAATGAAAAGGGTTTGATCGCCATAGAGGGCCCCTTACCTCCAGGTTGTATGCAAACTGTTTGGGGTGACGACAAACGTTTTGTGAGCACATATTGGCAAAGTTTTGAAGGACGGATGGTTTATTCAACTTTTGATTGGGGCATCAGAGATGAGGATGGGTATTTCTTCATTTTGGGAAGAACTGACGATGTAATTAATACTGCAGGACATAGACTAGGCACCAGAGAGATTGAGGAAAGCATTTCTAGTCATTTCAATATTGCTGAAGTTGCAGTTGTTGGTATTGCTGATGAGTTGAAAGGGCAAATTGCTATAGGATTTGCGATTCCAAAGAACTTACAAAATATTGAAGGTCTTGAAAAAGAGTTAATGAACGTCGTTGATCATCAATTAGGACCGGTGGCTAGACCATCAAGAGTTTATATCGTTGAAGCTCTGCCTAAAACAAGATCTGGGAAAATTGTAAGGCGCGCTTTGCAGGCAATTGCTGAAAAACGTGACCCCGGGGATATCAGTACGATGGAAGATAAGAATGTTTTGACCCAAATTCAGAACGTTATTTCTAAGGGTTAAAAGATATTTATAGGGTTTTTGAGGAAATTGTTTTTTGCTTGGTATAATAGACATGTTTCGTAACTTCCTACTTATCCCTAGCGCTTAAATCAATTTCCTCCCATACAATTCGCCATAGATAAGTCTTTGGGGAATTAGATTTCGGGGCAGTAGGGTAATGGAGAATGATTTGCTGCCACTATCAAAAAAAATATTAACTACTTTAACTTCGCAATTACCCCCAGCTGTTTTACTCCTTGCTGATGGAACACGCTTTATTGGTAAATCGATTGGTATTGCTGGGGTTAGTTCAGGAGAGGTTGTTTTCAATACCTCAATGACAGGATATCAAGAGATATTCACTGACCCAAGTTACACCCAACAAATTATTACTCTAACTTATCCTCATATTGGGAATGTCGGAATCAATATTCAAGATAATGAGTCATCAAAGATTTATGCATCTGGTGTAGTTATTAGAAGTTTGTCTCCCATACCTTCCAATTTTAGAAATCAACAATCACTTCAAGATTTTTTGATTACACAAGGCGTAGTTGGAATATCTGAAATTGACACCCGACATTTAACAACGCATTTACGTGAATTTGGAGCGCAAAGTGGTGTTATTGCTGCTGGAGTTTCTGGACAATCCATTGATTCACTATTAAGCCTTGCAAAAGAAAAACTAGAATCTTTTCCAGGAATGGCTGGACTCGATTTGGCAAAAGTTGTCTCAACGACAGTGCCTTATGAATGGACTGAGGGAGAATGGCAATTATTCAGTCAAAATGGAGAGCCTGGTTTTCAGACAGTAGAGCCAACAAAACATGTTGTTGCTTATGATTTCGGAGTTAAAAGGAATATTCTAAGGATGCTTGCTCAAAGAGGATGTAGGGTTACTGTTGTACCTGCTCAGACGCCTGCGAAAGATGTATTAGCAATGAAGCCTGATGGGGTCTTTTTATCAAATGGCCCTGGAGATCCCCAACCTTGTGATTATGCAATTGAAGCCGCAAAGACTTTCCTTGAGCAAAAGATCCCTTTATTTGGAATTTGTCTTGGTCATCAGATTATGGGATTAGCTGCTGGTGCACAAACTCTTAAAATGAAGTTTGGTCATCATGGTGCTAATCATCCTGTCAAAGATTTAGGAACAGGCAGGGTTGTAATCACCTCACAAAACCATGGTTTTGCTGTGGATGCAAAGACATTGCCTGCAAATGTAGTTCCTTCACACGTATCCTTATTTGATGGATCCCTGCAGGGAATGTCATGGACAGATCGTCCAGCATTTTGTTTCCAGGGACATCCTGAAGCATCTCCGGGACCGCAAGATGTCGGTTATTTGTTTGATCGCTTTATACAGTTAATGTGAGAATTTAGATGCCTAAGCGTAGCGACATAGAAAGTATATTAATAATTGGTGCTGGTCCAATAGTCATTGGTCAGGCCTGCGAGTTTGATTATTCTGGAGCACAAGCATGTAAGGCTCTCAGGGATGAGGGTTATCGTGTGATTCTAGTAAATAGTAATCCCGCGACAATTATGACGGATCCTGAAATGGCTGATGTTACTTACATCGAGCCAATTACTTGGGAAGTTTTAGAACGCATCATTGAAAAAGAGCAACCAGATGCAATTCTTCCTACTATGGGTGGTCAAACTGCATTAAATTGTGCTTTGGATTTATATCGCAATGGCATTTTAGAGAAATACAATTGTGAGTTGATTGGAGCTTCTCCTCATGCGATTGATAAAGCAGAGGATCGTCAGAAATTTAAAGATGCAATGACTAAAATTGGTTTAGGCTCTGCCAAATCTAATGTGGCTCATTCTTGGGAAGATGCCCAGAGAGTACAACAAGAAATTGCAAAATTAACGGGTGGAAATGGTTATCCAGTAATTATTAGACCTTCATTCACGATGGGTGGATCTGGAGGAGGTATTGCATATAACCGTCAAGAATTTGAGGAAATTTGCAAGCGTGGTTTAGATTTATCTCCAACACATGAGTTATTGATCGAAGAGTCTTTGCTTGGTTGGAAAGAATATGAAATGGAAGTTGTTCGGGACAGAAACGATAATTGTATTATTGTGTGCTCGATTGAAAACTTTGATCCGATGGGTGTTCACACCGGTGATTCAATCACAGTAGCGCCTGCTCAGACCTTGACTGACCGTGAATATCAGATCATGCGAAATGCTTCTATTGCAGTATTGCGTGAGATTGGTGTTGATACTGGTGGTTCAAATGTGCAATTTGCGATTAATCCAAAGGATGGTCGCATGATTGTTATTGAGATGAATCCACGTGTATCAAGATCTTCCGCTTTAGCTTCTAAGGCAACAGGGTTTCCAATTGCAAAAATCGCAGCTAAGTTAGCTGTTGGATTTACTTTAGATGAGCTCCAAAATGAAATTACTGGAGGTATTACTCCCGCTTCTTTTGAGCCAACGATTGATTACGTAGTAACTAAAGTTCCTCGATTTGCGTTTGAAAAATTTCCAGAGGCTGATAAGCATTTGACTACGCAAATGAAATCAGTTGGTGAGGTAATGGCTATTGGAAGAACCTTTCAGGAGTCATTACAAAAAGCATTAAGAGGTTTAGAAGTTGGTGTAGATGGTTTTGATGAGAAAACTTCAGATTTAGATGAGATTATTCTAGAGATAAAATCACCTGGACCTGAGCGCATCTGGTATGTTGGAGATGCTTTTAGAATGGGCTTGAGCTTAGAAGAGGTTCATGAACATACCGCTATTGATCGATGGTTTCTGATTCAGATTCAAGAAATTATAGAAATTGAAAAATTATTAGCCTCACGTCAAGTAGAGACTTTGACACCTGAAGAGTTAAGGTTTATCAAGCAAAAGGGTTTCTCAGATCGTCGTATTGCTAAGTTAACGAATTCTGACCAAACAATTGTTAGGCTTCGTCGTCATGAGTTTGGTATTCGACCAATTTATAAGAGGGTTGATACATGTGCTGCAGAGTTTTCTACTAACACAGCTTATATGTATTCAACGTATGAGAGTGTTCAGGGAGTTTGTGAGTCCAATCCAACTAACCGACAGAAAATTATGGTTTTAGGTGGCGGCCCAAATAGAATCGGCCAAGGTATAGAGTTTGATTATTGTTGTGTTCATGCTGCACTTGCGATGCGTGAAGATGGTTATGAGACCATCATGATCAACTGTAATCCGGAAACAGTATCAACTGACTACGATACTTCAGATAGACTCTATTTTGAATCATTAACATTAGAAGATGTTTTAGAAATAGTTGCTTTAGAAAAGCCTCTTGGAGTCATTGTGCAGTATGGTGGACAGACGCCTTTAAAACTTGCGTTAGATCTAGAAGCCAATGGAGTTCCTATTATTGGAACTTCCCCAGACATGATTGATGCTGCTGAAGACCGTGAGCGTTTCCAAAAATTACTGAATGAATTAAAGCTCAGACAACCGCCTAATAGAACTGCGCGTACTGAAGATGAAGCATTAAGACTAGCTCAAGAAATTGGCTATCCTTTAGTGGTTCGCCCATCCTATGTATTGGGTGGCCGCGCTATGGAAATTGTTAATGATGGTACAGATCTACAGAGATATATGCGTGAAGCTGTAAAAGTTTCGCATGACTCACCAGTATTATTAGATCGTTTCTTAAATGAAGCTATTGAATGTGATGTGGATTGCATCAGTGATGGAAAAAGAGTTTTCATTGGTGGAGTAATGGAGCATATTGAACAAGCAGGTGTTCACTCTGGCGATTCCGCTTGCTCATTACCACCTTACACACTTTCCCAAGAGACTATTGAAGAATTACGTCGTCAAACACAGGCAATGGCTATGGGTTTACACGTTGTTGGATTGATGAACGTTCAATTTGCTATTCAGCAAATTGATGGTAAAGATATTGTGTACGTATTAGAAGTAAATCCAAGAGCTTCAAGAACAGTTCCTTTTGTATCTAAAGCGACAGGTTTACCTTTAGCAAAGATAGCTGCAAGATGTATGGCAGGAAAGTCTTTGGATGATCAAGGTATTGGTGAAGAGGTAAAACCTGCTTATTACTCTGTTAAAGAAGCGGTTTTCCCATTTAATAAGTTCCCAGGAGTTGATCCAATTTTAGGCCCTGAAATGCGATCTACTGGAGAAGTCATGGGTGTGGGAAGAACTTTTGGAGAGGCCTTATTTAAATCTCAATTAGCTGCAAGTACTTTGCTCCCAAGCAGCGGAACTGTTTTGTTATCGGTTAAGAATAGTGATAAAGCTCGCGCAGTAGAAGTAGCAAAAATCCTTCATGAGATGGGTTACCCAATTGTCGCAACACGTGGAACTGCTAAAGCAATTGAGGCGGCCGGAATTCCAGTGAAATCAGTGAACAAAGTTAAAGAGGGGCGTCCTGATATTGTTGATTTGATTAAAAATGGAGAAATTAGCCTAGTTTTCACTACTGTTGATGAAAATAGAGGTGAAATTGCTGATTCAAGATCTATTCGAACGACTTCTCAATCGAATAAAGTAACGTATTACACAACCATTAGTGCTGCTAGAGCTGCAGTTGAGGGTTTACGAGCCATCAACGAGCTTGAGGTCTATGACTTGCAAAGTTTGCACCAATCTTTACAATAAATTTTTTACAAAGTTGATTTTATGAGTACTATTCCTATTACTAAAACTGGTGCAGAGCGCCTTAAAGATGAGTTACATCGTTTAAAGTCTGTTGAGCGTCCAGCTGTTATTAATGCAATTTCTGAAGCACGCGCTCAGGGTGACTTATCTGAAAATGCTGAGTACGATGCTGCTAAAGAAAAGCAGGCTTTTATTGAAGGTAGAATCAAAGAAGTTGAAAGTAAGTTAGCTGCAGCTCAAATCATTGATCCATCATTAATAGATGCTGATGGAAAAGTAGTATTTGGTGCAACGGTTGAGTTAGAGAACCTAGAAGATGGAACAAAAATGACTTATCAAATTGTAGGTGATGATGAGGCAGATCTTGAGGTAAATAAAATTTCAATCAGTTCACCCATTGCACGTGCTCTTATTCGAAAAGAGGCTGGAGATGTTGTTCATGTCAATACTCCTGGCGGTGATCGTGAAGTTGAGATTATTGCAGTTCAATACATCTAAGCATAATTTTTTGGGGTTTCAATATTTTCTTAGCGCAACGATTCTTCATATTAATATCAGGCCTGTGGTTGGGTTGCCTTGTTGCGGTTGGTTTTTTGGTAACCCCAACGCTTTTTAGTGTTTTGGATGACAAGCAAGTTGCCGGAATAATAGCTGGAGAAATTTTTAAAAACACCAGTTTTGTTAGTTTGGTTTGCTGTGTCTTCTTATTAATCTATGCCAATTTGTTGGTGAAAAGAGACTTAAATAACTTTAAACTCATACGCTGGCTTTTACTGTTGTGTATTTGTTTGACAGTAATAGGTACTTTTGTCATTCAGCCTTGGATGAGTGATTTACGCGAAACTGCTCTTAACAATGGTGCTCCTGTAATGATGTCACCTCAAGCAACAGAATTTTCAAAACTCCATCACATATCGAGTCTGCTTTTCACAGTTGAGGTTTTTGCTAGTTTTTCTGTATTTTGGTTGGCAAGCAAAACCACAGCTAAGAGTTACTTTGCTTAAGAGAGTTGACGTTTTTTTAGGCTTTTTTGGCGAGGCTTGGCGCGTTTGATTTGACCCCCTGCAGCAACGCGCTCATTACCTAAAATCTTTGTGGCTACTGCCTTAGGTCTTTTTTGAGGGTTTCTGGTAAATTTTTTGACCATCACCGTTCTAGGGGCGCCAAAATTATCTTCGTTTCTAGTGGATTTAGAAGGTTTACTTGATGGTGTTTTATGTAAATTAGGACGATAAATTACGAGTAATTTACCAATATGTTGAACTTTGGCTGCATTTAGTTTGTCACAGATTTCGTCATAAATTTCTAGTCGAGCTTCTCTGTCATCTCCTAAAACTCTGATTTTGATTAACTCATGGGAACTTAAAGCGATTTCAGCCTCTTTGAGAACCCCTATGGTTAAACCATCAGCACCAATCATTACCGTAGGGGATATGCTGTGGGCTTTTGAGCGAAGATCTGAGCGTGTTGTTGAATCAAGTTCTAAAATAGTCATGTAGTGTATTATCGCTGACTTCACTCATTACAGAAAGTGTTTTTTAAAATCTATTGTGTCGAAAAATAAATTTAATAAAGATTGGCTCCAAGATCATTTGAATGACCCATATGTCAAGATGGCTCAAAAAGATGGGTATCGCGCAAGAGCCGCCTATAAACTCAAAGAAATTGATGATCAAGATCACCTCATACAAGCTGGCATGACAGTTGTTGATTTAGGAAGCGCTCCTGGTAGTTGGAGTCAATATGCTAGAAATAGATTGGTTGAACTTGGTAAAAAAAATCCTTTGATTGAGCCTGGAAAACCTGATGGAAAGATTGTTGCCATTGATTTACTCCCGATGGAAGATATAGCCGATGTGACATTCTTACAGGGTGATTTTCGGGAGGACGAAGTACTTCGCCAATTAGAGAAGGTTATTTTCACTGAAAATGACCAAAATATCCAAAAAGTAGATCTAGTCTTATCAGACATGGCGCCCAATTTATCCGGGGTAGCGGTTGCTGATGCTGCCAGAATGGGACATCTTGCAGAGTTAGCTCTTGAGTTTTCTCAGGCACATTTGAGGACTGATGGAGCACTCCTTATCAAATGCTTTCACGGCAGTGGATATAGTCAAATTGTTGAGTCTTTTAAAAAAGTATTCAAAATTGTCGCTCCTAGAAAACCTTCAGCATCAAGAAATCGATCTGCAGAGACCTTTCTCCTGGGAAGGTTTTTAAAGTAACAAATAGCATTTTTTTCTAAGCCTTTGTATTTATTGACAATTGGACAAAATAGGAGAAGAATGGAATATATTTATTTTTACCTAGGCACTTGAAAATAATGGGTTGTAGAATTATCTACTCTACATGTACCGAATTTTTCGGATTTTGGAGATATTTTGAATAATCAAACGATGCAAAAAGTTGGCATTTGGCTAATAGTAGCCCTTGTCGTTTTCACTTTCTTTAAACAATTTGATAAGTCTGGTTCTCAAAATCAGGTAACTTACTCACAGTTTATGGACGATGCCAAAGCTGGCAAGGTACGTCGTGTTGATGTACAGGGACGAACACTACAGGTAACTGCTGTGGATGGCAATCGTTATAACATTATTTCACCGGGTGATATTTGGATGGTTGGTGATTTAATGAAGTATGGTGTCCAAGTAACTGGTAAGGCAGAAGATGAGCCTAATGTTCTTGTATCTGCCTTATATTACTTAGGTCCTACATTATTAATTATAGGTTTTTGGTTCTTCATGATGCGCCAAATGCAAGGTGGCGGTAAGGGAGGAGCATTTTCTTTTGGTAAGTCCAAAGCACGGTTAATTGACGAGAATAGCAACTCTGTAAATTTTGGGGATGTTGCTGGTTGTGATGAGGCAAAATCCGAAGTTTCAGAGTTAGTAGACTTTTTGAAGGATCCTACAAAGTTTCAAAAACTCGGTGGAAGAATACCTCGTGGGGTACTTTTAGTTGGTCCTCCAGGAACCGGTAAAACGCTTTTAGCTAGAGCTATTGCAGGGGAAGCTAAAGTACCCTTCTTTTCTATTTCAGGTTCTGACTTCGTTGAAATGTTTGTTGGTGTTGGAGCAGCACGTGTACGTGACATGTTTGAAAATGCCAAGAAGCAAGCACCTTGCATTATTTTCATTGACGAAATTGATGCTGTTGGTCGTCATCGTGGAGCTGGAACTGGTGGCGGTAATGATGAAAGAGAACAAACTCTCAATCAAATGCTTGTAGAGATGGATGGTTTTGAAGCGAACAGTGGTGTGATTGTTATTGCTGCAACAAATCGCTCAGATGTTTTAGATAAAGCATTACTTCGTCCAGGAAGGTTTGACCGTCAAGTCTTTGTTGGCTTACCTGATATTCGTGGTCGTGAGCAAATCATTAAAGTCCATATGCGTAAAGTTCCAATTAACGCTGACGTTGATGCTGCGGTTTTAGCACGTGGTACTCCAGGTTTCTCAGGTGCTGATTTAGCGAACCTTGTTAATGAAGCTGCTTTGTTTGCTGCTAGAAGAAATAAGCGAGCAGTTGATATGAGTGATTTCGAGGATGCCAAAGATAAAATCTACATGGGACCTGAGAGAAAGTCTGCTGTTATGCGTGAAGATGAGCGTCGTAATACTGCTTATCATGAATCAGGACATGCTGTAGTTGCAAAATTATTACCGAAGGCCGATCCTGTTCACAAAGTAACAATCATGCCTCGTGGAATGGCTTTAGGTGTGACTTGGCAGTTACCTGAATTTGATCGTGTGAATCTATATAAAGATCGTATGTTAGAAGAGTTGGCGATTTTATTTGGAGGTAGGGCTGCTGAAGAGGTATTTTTAAACTCTATGAGTACTGGCGCATCGAATGACTTTGAACGCGCTACCAAAATGGCTCGCGATATGGTGACAAGATATGGCATGAGCGAATCTTTAGGTACGATGGTTTATGTGGATACTGAGTCCGAGGGTATATTTGGAAGAATGAATTCCAAAACTGTATCTGAGGCTACTCAGCAGAAGGTTGACGCTGAGATTAGATCTCTATTAGATAATCAGTATGCTGTCGCTAAACATCTTCTAGAAACAAACCGCGACAAGGTTGAATCAATGGTAACTGCGTTATTAGAGTGGGAAACCATTGATGCGGATCAGGTCAACGATATTATGGCTGGTAATCCACCAAGACCACCAAAAGTATCTGACTCGGTGAACACTCCAGGTGGTGATAATCCAACGATAACACCTGCGCAAGGGAACTCCCCAGCAACTGCTTAAAGATGGAATTAAACGATGATATGCCCACAGTATGGAACTGTGGGCGTTTTACTTTTGATTGGGTGCAAAATCCCTCGCCTATTGTTATGGGGATTTTGAACGTAACGCCGAATTCTTTTTCAGACGGTGGTAAATTTTACGACTCCTCAAGAGCTCTTGACCATGCCTATCAAATGATAGAGGATGGGGCAAAAATCATTGATATTGGTGGTGAATCGACCCAGCCTGGTATGGAGCCTATTTCAGTTCAAGAAGAGTTGGATAGGGTATTGCCTATTCTAGAAAAACTACAAGGTACAAATGTAGCTCTGTCAATTGATACCTACAAAGGCCAAACAATGCAAAAAGCTTTGGAGGCGGGTGTTGATATATTAAATGATATTAGAGGATTTCAAGACCAGGAAAATATTGCAGCTGCTTTATCTTCCGATAACGTTGGTTTATGCGTCATGCATATGCAAAAAAATCCTCAAACGATGCAAGACCAACCAAACTATGAAAATGTAGTTAACGAAGTAGGGCAATTTTTAAAAGATCGTATTGAATCGCTTGTTTATCAAGGAATTTTAAGAGAGAGGATCGCGATTGATCCTGGTTTTGGTTTTGGAAAAACGGTACAACATAATTTAACTTTATTACATCGACTCAATCAATTACCCTTAAATGGAACAACCTTATTGGTTGGTTTATCCAGAAAAAAAACTTTGTCGAAAATTCTTTCTAAGCCTACTGATCAACTTAGTAACGCGAGTGTAATAGCTTCAATTTTGGCTATTGAGCGAGGAGCAAAGGTAGTTCGGGTACATGATGTAAGACCAACCGTAGAAGCAATAAAAATTTGGAGCGCTATGCAATCAGAGAATTTAATCTGATTCATACTAAAATAAAACCATGAAAAGAAAATATTTTGGCACTGATGGTATTCGGGGTGAGGTTGGGCTATCTCCTATTACTCCTGATTTTGTAATGCGACTTGGCTATGCTGCTGGCAAAGTATTTTCGGCTGATCATGATGCACATGGCAGACCAACAGTTTTGATTGGTAAAGATACAAGAATCTCCGGGTATATGCTTGAGTCAGCCCTTGAAGCGGGTTTTACAGCGGCTGGAGTTGACGTTGTTTTGTGCGGACCTATACCAACACCAGGCGTTGCTTATTTAACTAGAGCATTACGTTTATCTGCTGGCGTTGTCATTTCCGCTTCGCACAATCCTTATCAAGATAATGGTATTAAGTTCTTCTCAGCAAATGGCGATAAGTTACCAGATGAGCTTGAGAATCAAATAGAAGCGATGCTAGATCAGCCTTTTGTATGCGCATCTTCGATGGCAATGGGTAAAGTAAGAAGACTAGATGATGCTGCAGGAAGATATATTGAGTTTTGTAAAAGCAGTTTCCCTAATCAGTATGATCTGCATGGCTTAAAGTTAGTTGTTGATTGTGCTAATGGAGCTGCGTACCACATTGCCCCCAATGTTTTTCATGAACTTGGTGCAGAAGTTATTGCTATTGCCAACCAACCAAATGGAATGAATATTAATGATGGTGTGGGTGCTACTTCACCCCAAGCGTGTATCCAAGAGGTCATTTCCAAAGGAGCAGACTATGGGATTGCTTTGGATGGCGATGCTGATAGATTACAAATGATTGATTCACAGGGTCGACTATTTAACGGTGATGAGCTTTTGTATTTAGTTGCAAAAGACCGAATTGAGTCTGGTAAGGAAGTTCGTGGAGCGGTGGGAACTCTAATGACCAATATTGCCATTGAGAATGCTTTTGCTGATTTGGGCGTTCCCTTTGAAAGAGCTTCTGTTGGTGATCGCTATGTTTTAGAAAAATTAAAGCAAAAAGATTGGATGATGGGCGGAGAAAGCTCTGGTCACTTAATATTTTTAGACAAACACACAACTGGGGACGGAATTGTTGCAGCATTACAAGTCTTAGCCACGGTTAGAAAAAGTGGTATTAGTATTTCCGAGCGTTTAAATACTGTAAAAATGTATCCGCAGTCATTGGTAAACGTTCGTTACAAAAAAGACTTTGATTGGA
The DNA here is from genome assembly GCA_036787315.1 of Polynucleobacter sp. GTDB lineage: Bacteria > Pseudomonadota > Gammaproteobacteria > Burkholderiales > Burkholderiaceae > Polynucleobacter. The sequence continues at coordinate 16,203 of DAIQPR010000036.1, forward strand.
AAAACGACCCACAATTTCAGCAAATTCAAGCTGAAGTAATGCAAGAGTTAGGAAAAAATGGTCGTATTTTGGTACGTGCTTCTGGTACGGAGCCAGTTTTAAGGGTTATGGTTGAGGCAACAGAGCAGTCAATAGCTCAATCTTTAGCTGAAAAAATTGCTTCAAAAGTTCCGAAAGCTAGTTAAAAGTATTTGATTCTTAAGGATTTTTATTATAAATTGATGACACATCACGATTTTGTCATAATTCTCTCATATTCAAGCATTAAAGTTGTATGG
>DAIQPR010000201.1:0-3635 GCA_036787315.1 Polynucleobacter sp.
CCTTTCAGGTGCAAGGGTTTGCAAACAATTTCTACAAACTTTAACGTTTATTATTGATTTTATCCAAGTTTGATGTTTAATTACTGAACTAATATTACTACATTTTTACAAATTTTCTCGTTGAAGACCAACTTGTAATATCTTATTAACAAAATCTACTTTAATCAACTCTCCTAAACCTTTGAATTCAATATGTTAGTTTAAAACAACTACTTTTTATTTATGTTTTTTAGACCTTTATTTAATAAGTTTTATATTTTTAAATATTTAATGGCCGTACAAAATGTGTTTAAATTGTTGAATAAAAAAATTCTATTCGGAGACTTTCATGAAAAACATCTTACTTTGTATAGGTTTGTCTTGCCTTATTAATTTTGCTATTGGCCAAGTTCCAGAGCGAAATATTGATGAACTTAAATTAGAGTCACAATTTAGAGCTGACAAAGGTGCCTATCCAATGGGAGGCATTTCTTCAGAAGATGCAAAAGAAGCACTTAGTTATATTAAAACTAGAGAGCGGGATGACTGGGCTGCAGGATGGGGCAAAGTTGCTGAAAAATATATAGCTCAAGCAAAATCTAGTACTAATAACAAAGAGGCAGGCTTGGCATATAGAAAAGCATGGCGCCTTTACTATATGGCGCAGTGGCCTGTTCCTAATTCAAAAGGAAAACAAAATGCTTACGATAAGGCAATTGCTGCCTACGCTGAGTACGCGAAGACCCTAACCCCAGAACTTAAAGTTGTCAAAATCCCATTTGAAAATAAAACAATAACTGCATATGTTCGCATGCCAAACAATGTTCAAGGCAAAATTCCGATGGTGCTAGCTATCAGTGGACTGGACAGTAGAAAAGAAACAGTTGCTGAAGGCTATGCAAACATCCTTAATTACGGAATTGGCTTAGTTGTTGTAGATGGCCCAGGAACAGGACAAGCCCCAGTCAAAGTAAGCACTACAGCAGATAGAATGTTCAGCGCAGTTTTAGACTATATGTACAAAATGCCTGAAGTAGACACATCACGTATCCTCGTGTCAGGTGTTAGTTTTGGTGGGTACTGGGCAGCGAAACTTGCATTCACCGAGAAGGATAGAATCATCGCCTCCGTATCACAGTCCCCACCTGTTCATGAATTCTTTTCACAAGAATTTTTAATGAATAACACAATGGGAAATCGAGAGTATTTGTTTGATCTTGCACCAGCATTCATTAATGTTTTTGAAGGGGCAAACAGCGTTGCTGACCTTGCAAAAATCATGCCACCGATGTCTTTAAAAACAATGGGACTTTTAGATAAACCAGCTGCGCCAATGTTTATCGTAGGTGGTGTGAAAGACACTCAAGTACCAATAAGCGATTTAGAACTTTTAGCCAGGTCAGGTAAGGTGCCAAATTATTCTTGGATTAACCCTTCAGGCGGGCATTTGGGAAGAGAGATTAAAGGTTGGACTGATCCTGTGATCCTGAATCAAATCATCATCCCTTGGGAAGTTAATTTTTTCAAAAACTACAAGCCAAACTAAAACTAAGCTTGTAGTACTGAAACGCCCCCAAGATATGACTGTAAATTTGGGGGGATTCGAATACTTCCATCAGGCATTTGATTATTTTCGATCAGTGCCACAAGGCATCTACCAATTGCTAATCCTGAGCCATTTAATGTGTGGATAAGTTCAGGTTTGTTTTGTCCTTCTTTGAAACGAGCCTGCATTCTTCGAGCTTGAAAATCACCCATCGTTGAACAAGAACTGATTTCTCTATAGGTATTCTGTGAAGGAATCCAAGCTTCTAAATCATACGTCTTCATGCTACCAAAACCCATATCACCAGTACATAAAAGAACTTTTCGGTACGGAATTTCTAAGCCCTTTAAAACTGCCTGTGCATGTAAAGTTAATCTTTCTAAAGCTTCTAATGAATCTTGAGGTTTTACGAATTGAACTAACTCTACTTTTTCGAACTGATGCTGTCGAATCATGCCTCTAACATCTCGACCATAACTCCCCGCTTCTGATCTAAAACAAGGTGTATGCGCAACAAATTGCTTTGGCAAATCCTGAGCTTGAAAAATAACATCTCGCGCCAAATTTGTAACAGGAACTTCTGCCGTGGGGATTAAATAAAAATTCTCAGTATTTTGTGCATCGTCATTTTGATCATTACTCAATTCTGAGAGTTTTCTAGGAACTTTAAATAAGTCTTCTTCGAATTTTGGTAACTGGCCAGTCCCTCTCATCGAATCAGCATTAACAATAAACGGTACGTTGATCTCCTCGTACCCATGTTTTAAAGAGTGTAAATCCAACATGTACTGCGCAAGCGCACGATGTAACCTAGCGATAGAACCTTTTAATACCACAAATCTAGACCCTGTTATCTTCGTTGCTGATTCAAAATCTAAACCATGTAGCGCCCCTATATCAACGTGGTCTTTAATTGGAAAATTAAATTCTGGAATTATTCCCCAACGAAGAACCTCAACATTCTCATTCTCATCCTTACCCACCGGCACAGACTCATGAGGAATATTTGGAATATTCATCATAAATACGGAAATATCATTTTGTAATTTTTCTAGGTCTTGCGCAGCTGATTTAAGTAATTCATTACATCCAACAGACTCAGTCATTTCAGCACTCGCATCTTCACCTTTGGCTTTTTTCATACCAATGACTTTGGCAAGTTGATTTCTTTTTGCTTGTAACTCTTCAGATTTGGCCTGCAAAATCTTGCGATTTGATTCCAATGATTGGTAATAATCGACATCTAATTTAAATTTACGATTAGCCAATTGAGCTGCGACATTTTGAATGTCTTTACGAAGGAGTTGAGGATCAATCATTTCTTATTTTTTCAAAAAATTATGGGAGTCTGACAATATCTACACCAGGGGGATTTTTAAAATTAAAATCGCTTTGTGAAACTGAAACATTGGTCTTGATTTGTTTAAATGTTAACAAAACAATATTACCGAAATTGTCCCGGAGTTCCATAGCTTGGGGTAAATTATCAGCAAGACCAATGCCTATTTTGCTATAGGGTATATCGTTAAGTCCGTTTTGTTTTGTCTTAGGAACTAACTCAACCCAATTGAGTCCATTCTTCTCACCCGCTGACTTTAAATCAAAATATTGCTCAAGAGCAATATCTCCAAACAATATTGCAGCCGGAGTGGTTGCCAAAGCTTGTCCTACAGGACGATAAGTAACTTGATTTAAGTCTTTGTCCCACATGACCAATTGCTTACCATCTGCCAGCATTTTTTGCTCATAGGGTTTAAGAACGTGCCAAATAAACTTACCTGGACGAGAGAAAACAAATGTACCTGAAAGTTCTTTATTTACTTTGAGTTTGCCATCACTTGATTGACTAACCTGCTGTTGTAAAAATTCTCCAGAAGAGGTTTTTGTCATTTTGGAAAAATTTTTCAACTGATCAACGGCATCCATAGAAAATGCAAACTGTTGAATCAATATTCCTACAATAATTAGGCAAACTTTTTTATACATGGCGTCCCAATTATCTAATTGTTGAAGAAGAGGTCAAAATTTCACGCGTTCCAGAACCAGACATTTTAGAAACCAAACCGGCCTTTTCCATATCCTCTAATAGTCTAGCCGCACGGTTGTAGCC
>DAIQPR010000202.1:0-3628 GCA_036787315.1 Polynucleobacter sp.
AAGTTCAAGAACTATTACCTAAATTACAAATTCTTGTAGAGCAAGGAAATATGGCAGCTTCAGTTGCGGCTAGGAAAATTTTAGATGTATTTAAAACTGATATACAACGTAAGGCGTGATTATGAAAGAAATCATTAGACAACTAGAAGCAAAACGTGAGCAAGCCTATTTAGGAGGTGGACAAAAACGTATCCAAGCTCAACATAATAAAGGTAAATTAACTGCCCGTGAGCGTATACATTTACTTCTTGATGAGGGTTCATTTGAAGAATGGGATATGTTCGTTGAACATCGTTGTACTGATTTTGATATGGCAGATGAGTCAGTACCAAGTGATGGCGTTGTTACTGGCTATGGAATGATTAATGGACGTTTAGTGTTTGTTTTTTCTCAGGACTTCACTGTTTTTGGTGGCTCTTTATCTGAGGCACATGCAGAAAAAATTTGCAAAATTATGGATCAAGCCATGAAGGTTGGAGCACCGGTAATAGGATTAAATGACTCAGGTGGAGCTAGGATTCAAGAGGGTGTTGCTTCCTTAGGTGGTTACGCTGAAATATTTCAACGAAATGTTACCGCTTCAGGTGTAATACCTCAAATATCTCTGATTATGGGACCCTGTGCAGGTGGTGCCGTATATTCACCAGCTCTTACAGACTTTATCTTTATGGTGAAAGATAGTTCTTATATGTTTGTTACAGGCCCTGAAGTTGTAAAAACAGTAACTCACGAGGATGTTACAGCAGAAGAACTTGGTGGAGCTTTAACGCATTCTACAAAATCTGGAGTGTGTGATCGTGTATTCGAAAACGATGTTGAAGCAATATTAATGCTCAGAAGATTTTTCAATTACTTACCATTATCAAATCGTGAAAAACCACCTCATCGTCCTAGCTCATCCATCTCAGAAAGTTTAGATTACTCTTTGGATACTCTGGTACCAAGCAACCCCAATAAACCATACGACATGCAAGAATTAATTCTTAAGGTTGTCGATGATGGTGATTTTTTTGAGGTTCAACCTGATTATGCAAAAAATATCATTATTGGATTTGGACGAATAGATGGACAAACTATTGGTGTTGTTGCGAATCAGCCCTTAGTACTTGCAGGATGTTTAGATATTAAATCATCCATCAAAGCTGCAAGATTTGTTCGATTTTGTGATGCATTTAATATCCCAGTAGTTACCTTTGTAGATGTACCAGGATTTATGCCAGGTACTTCCCAAGAATACGGGGGAATCATTAAACATGGTGCTAAGTTACTTTTTGCTTATGCAGAATGTACTGTTCCTAAAATTACAGTTATCACCAGAAAAGCATATGGTGGAGCTTATGACGTTATGTCTTCAAAGCATTTAAGAGGGGATGTGAACTTTGCATGGCCATCAGCTGAGATTGCAGTAATGGGGCCAAAAGGAGCCGTTGAAATTATTTTTAGAGATGAAAAATCTGATCCAGAAAAACTTGCAGCTCGAGAAGCGCAATATAAAGCAAAATTTGCAAACCCCTTTGTTGCTGGACGAAGAGGTTATATCGATGATGTGATTATGCCTAATGAAACCAGGAAGCGTATTTCGAGATCTTTGGTGATGTTACAAAACAAAGAACTTGAAAACCCTTGGCGTAAACACGATAACATTCCACTCTAATTAAATAGGTAAATATTATGTTTCAAAAGATATTAATTGCTAATCGTGGTGAAATCGCTTGCCGAATCATTAAAACTGCTAAACAGATGGGGATTAAAACTGTAGCTGTTTATTCAGAAGCTGATAAGGAAGCAAGGCACGTTGAATTAGCCGATGAATCTGTATTCATTGGACCTTCACCCTCTAGAGAGTCCTATTTGGTTATGGAGAAAATAATTGAAGCTTGTAAGTTGACAGGCGCTCAAGCTATTCATCCAGGTTATGGATTCTTGTCTGAAAACGAGGAGTTTTCAAGACTAGTTGAAGAGCAGGGTATTGTCTTTATAGGTCCTAAACACCATTCTATTGCTGCAATGGGAGATAAGATTGCATCCAAAAAGTTGGCTGAAAAAGCAAAAGTAAACACTATACCTGGGCACAATGAAGCTATAGCGTCCCCTGAGCAAGCTGTCGAAATTGCAAAGAAAATTGGTTACCCAGTAATGATTAAGGCGTCAGCAGGGGGTGGCGGAAAAGGGTTAAGGGTAGCATTTAATGATAAGGAAGCATTTGAGGGTTTCACCTCCTGCCAAAATGAAGCAAGAAATTCCTTTGGTGATGATCGTGTATTTATTGAAAAATTTGTAGAAGAACCAAGACACATTGAAATTCAGATCCTAGCTGACAGTTTTGGAAATACTGTTTATTTATGGGAACGTGAGTGCTCCATACAAAGACGCCATCAAAAAGTTATTGAAGAAGCTCCATCGGCTTTTATTAGTGAACAAACAAGAGTAGCAATGGGCGAGCAGGCTGTTGCCCTTGCCAAGGCTGTTCAATATCAGTCCGCAGGAACCGTTGAATTTGTAGTAGGTAAAGATCAATCATTTTATTTCTTGGAAATGAATACGCGTCTACAGGTTGAGCATCCTGTAACTGAATCAATAACTGGCCTTGATTTAGTTGAGCAAATGATCCGCGTTGCTGCTGGTGAAAAGCTTACTTTTGAACAAAAAGATATCAAGAGAAATGGTTGGGCAATTGAATGCCGTATTAATGCTGAAGATCCATATCGTCAATTTTTACCATCTACAGGACGACTCGTAAAATATCAACCACCCAAAGAATCAGATGGTATTCGGGTTGATACAGGAGTATATGAAGGTGGTGAAATTCCAATGTTTTATGACTCCATGATTGCTAAATTAATTACGCATGGAAAAAATCGTGATGATGCAATTGCGAAAATGCAAAAGGCTTTAAATCAATTTGTTATTAGAGGAATAGATTCAAATATCCCATTTCAATCTACTCTCATGCAACATCCTGATTTTCATGAAGGCAAAATCAATACTGGCTTTATAGCAAAACATTTCCCAAATGGATTTTCAGGAGCATCACTTGATGATCAAACTAAAGAATTACTTTGTGCTATTGTTGCTTCAGTACACCTTCAATATGTAAGAAGATCTAGTAATATTTCTGGACAATTAGAAGGGCATACTTCACAAATTCCTTCCGAATTAACCATAGTCGTTGGTGAACATGGTCAGCAAGAATTTATTGATATCAATATCACTTGTGATGACAAAGGCGATCAAGTTATTGTTAATGGAAAAGAATTTAACATTTCATCTAATTGGAATCCAGGTTCAGATATTTTTGAAGGTTTAGTGAATAAAGAATTAACTATTCTTCAAGTTCAAAGAAAATCAATTTTTTATGAATTACTGCTTAATGGAATTACATTTAAGGCTATAGTCATGTCCCGAAGTAAAGCACAGTTACAAAAACTGATGCCTTTCAAAGCACCACCAGATATGTCTCAATATCTTTTGTCGCCGATGCCAGGTTTGTTGACAGAAATTTCCGTAGAAGTTGGTCAAAAAGTTCAAGTAGGTCAGAAACTAGCAGTTATTGAAGCTATGAAAATGGAAAATGTTTTATTGGCTCAACACGAGGGTGTAGTTTCTCAAATATTGGCATCTAAAGGAG
>DAIQPR010000203.1:0-3628 GCA_036787315.1 Polynucleobacter sp.
TTAAGTAACGCTTGTGAGATTTAAAAAGTGTGTAGGCAGGACTACACAGTTTCTATAGCTGTACAAATAAATCTGCAGGTTGTAGAGGAGGCGGAAGCCTAGAATCGAACTAAGCCAATGGCGCTTTGGCCAATTTAGGGAGCTCAAAACCACTTTTCAGAGGTTTTTTCAATTTAAGTATTGATCCATAGAGCTCATAAATCAAGGGTTTAACCTAGTCAGCAAGGTGTTTATTCTTTCTGTTTTTACTAGTATCCTACTGAAATTCTAGTAGAACTTCAGAGAGAAAGATCATGAAAAAATTACATAGTATTAAAGCGCTTGCATTTGATGCATACGGAACAGTATTTGATGTGCATTCTGTTGTAACTTTGGCTGAAAAAATTTTTCCTGGAAAAGGGAATGAATTAAGTCAGCTTTGGAGATCAAAGCAAATCGAATATATGTTTTTAAGAACCATCATGGGGAGATACATACCTCATGATCAAAATACAGAGGCTGGTCTTATATACGCAATGAAGTATTTGGGGCTTTCAGGTAGTGAAAGTGAAAGAAAGTCTTTAATGGGGGCTTATGAAAAATTATCACCTTTTGATGATGCTAAGGAAACTCTCCCAAAATTAGGCGGCATAAAGAAGGCAATTTTATCTGTAGGGACGCCATCACTTCTATCAAATTTGGTTAGCAACGCGGGAATTGCATCTCAGTTTGATGCATTGTTAAGCGTTGATGAGGTAAAGGTTTATAAGCCGCACCCAAGAACTTACCAACTGGCGACCGATAGGTTCAATTTACAAAGACATGAGATTGGATTTGTTACGTCAAATTATTTTGATGTGGCAGGAGCCAAGGCTTTCGGATTTCAGGTTATCTGGATTAATCGTAATTCCGCATTGCCTGACGAAGTTGGATTGCTTCCAGATGTGGAACTCTCTTCAATCAGACAAATTCCTGAAATTCTCTCCTAATAAAACAACTTTTTTGGAGCGTGAAAATGACAGCTATAAATTTAGGCGAAGTAAAAAATAGCAAAAGACCTATTACCGAGGATGAAAGAAAAATACTCATTGCATCATCTTTAGGTACGGTGTTTGAATGGTATGACTTCTTTTTGTATGGATCGTTAGCAGCAGTTATTGCTAAGCAATTTTTTGCCAAAGCTGACCCAACCACTGGGCTCATTTTTGCTTTATTGGCATTTGCAGCAGGATTCATTGTTCGTCCATTTGGCGCATTAGTATTTGGCCGTCTCGGCGATATGATTGGACGCAAATATACATTTTTAATGACAATACTCATCATGGGTCTATCTACCTTTGGTGTTGGATTGCTACCTGCCTATGAAAGTATCGGAATTGCTGCACCAATTATTTTGATTTCACTACGACTATTACAGGGCCTAGCATTAGGCGGTGAGTATGGCGGAGCGGCAGTCTATGTTGCAGAACATGCTCCCGATAACCAACGCGGACAATTCACAGCATGGATACAAACAACTGCAACCTTAGGATTATTTCTGTCGCTATTAGTAATCTTGTCGACAAGATTACTAATAGGTGAAGCAGCTTTTGGTGATTGGGGCTGGCGCATTCCATTTTTGGTCTCAATTATTTTGCTTGGTATCTCAGTATGGATTCGGCTCTCCATGAGCGAATCTCCTGTGTTTACCAAAATGAAAGATGAGGGTGCTGAATCAAAGGCGCCATTAACAGAGTCTTTTTTACGTTGGAATAACTTAAAAATTGTATTAATCGCTTTATTTGGAATTACTGCTGGTTTAGGTTGTGTTTGGTATGCAGGCCAGTTTTATGTATTACTTTTTCTCACTCAGACACTTAAGGTTGATAGCTTTACTGCTAATTTAATTGTGGCGGGAGCCCTTTTACTTGCCACCCCATTCTTTTTGATATTTGGAGCATTGTCGGATCGAATTGGTAGGAAGAAAATTATTCTTGCTGGGATGGCATTAGCGGTACTTACTTATTTCCCAATATTTAAAGGCCTCACACATTTTGCTAATCCTGCATTAGAGATGGCTTTAAAGAATTCACCGGTAGTAGTTGTTGCAGATCCTGGGGATTGTCAATTCCAATTTAATCCAACTGGCACCAAAAAATTTATCTCTTCATGCGATATTGCAAAAGCTAAATTAGTGGCGGCATCTGTTAATTATCGAGTAGAAAATGCGGCGCCTGGAACAATTGCCAGCGTTAGAGTTGGCGATAAGATCATTACTTCATTTGACTCTGTTGGCCTCTCCAAAGAAGATGCAACGCAAAAAATGAATAATTTCGCAAAAGAGTTAAGCTCCACGATTGCGGAGGCTGGTTATCCCCAAAAGGCTAATAGCGATGAGATCAATAAACCAATGGTTTTTTTGTTGGTCTTCCTGCTTGTGATTTATGTAACTATGGCTTATGGGCCTACTGCGGCTGCCTTAGTTGAGCTGTTCCCAACCAAGATTCGCTATTCCTCACTCTCACTGCCATACCATATTGGTACCGGATGGTTTGGGGGTCTAATGCCTACAACTGCTTTTGCGCTTGTAGCTTTGGAGGGCGATATTTACTATGGACTATGGTATCCAGTAATCATTGCGGCGGTCACTTTAGTTTTTGGGGCAATATTTTTGCCTGAGACTAAAAATGTTGATATTAGGTTATAAAAGCCTTCATTTTGGGCGAAAATAGTGGGATGTAATATCCCACTATTTAAAAAACTAAAATTCGCTGTGAAATTAAAGAAATCTAATCCCAAAAATATAGGGAGCAATAAACAGCCAAGCTTATCGAAAACTGAGAGCATTACTTTGGCTGACAAAGTCTATGCTCAACTTGAAGAAATGATTGTTACCCTGGTATTTGAACCAGGGCAGATGCTTTCTGAATCTGAATTAGGGGAAATGCTCCAGGTTAGTAGGACTCCCATCGGGGAGGCTCTTCAGAGATTGGCCAGAGAGGGTTTAGTCAATATCCTTCCTCGCAGGGGAATTGTTGTAACTGAAATTAATATTGCTGATCAGTTAAAACTACTAGAGTTCAGATGTGTTGTTTCTCGATTTGCTGCTAGTTCAGCAGCAAGACGTGCAAATGATGTAGAGCGTAGTCAAATGCAGGCAATTGCTAAACAATTAATAAATGCCGTAAAGAGTAAAGATAGTCATGCGCTTTTGCAGGCTGATAAAGCCTTTCACGATCATTTTTCTATTTGCGTCAGAAATGAATTTGCATCAAGGGCGCTTGATTCTCTAGACTCATTATCACGAAGGTTTTGGTTTGTCTTTCATCAAAATCAGGATGATGCTGAATCTGGAAGACTCCATGCCGATCTTGCCTTGGCTATCGCTAAAGGGGATTCAAAAGCTGCTGAACTGGCTTCTGATAGGCTATTTGATAGCTTGGAAAAATTTGTTCATCAAACCTTAAAAAGGTAGTTCGTAGGTTTTAATGTTAGTTTTTGAGCGTTACTTAAAGTAACGCTTATTCACTTAAAAGCACTTTGGAACAACGAAGTACGATACGGTTGTTCCAAAATTCCTTTGGTTTTCAAAACCAAAGAGTCGGTCAGAAGTTTTTCTAATTAGATTAAATCCACTACACAAAACGCTACACACCGATATTTAGGAGAC
>DAIQPR010000037.1:0-9357 GCA_036787315.1 Polynucleobacter sp.
AAGATTATCATCAAAATTACTTTGCAACGCATCCTTTTCAGGGATATTGCATGGGTGTAATAGCCCCTAAGCTTGAAAAGTTTCGGAAAACTTTTGCGCAACTCAAGAAAAAATAATCTTAAGGGGCTAGTCTGTGAATCACCCAAGAATCATTTTCAAGGGTGAAGTTGATGCGATCGTGAAGCCTTGACGGGCGACCTTGCCAAAACTCAATTCTAGTCGGGTTGACTTTGTAACCACCCCAGTGAGGAGGTCTTGGTGGTTGCTTACCGAATTGCTGATGGTATTTTGTTTCTTCTTCCTCTAAAAAATTGCGATGAGGAACAATTTTGCTTTGTGGTGAAGCCCAAGCACCAATGCGAGACTCTATGGGGCGTGATTGATAATAAGCATCGCTTAGCTCAGGATTTAAAAAACTACATTCACCTTCAATACGCACTTGACGCTCTAACTCATGCCAAAAAAACAATAAAGCGACTCTTGAATTTGATGCTATAGATTGTCCTTTCTGACTCTGATAGTTGGTGTAAAAGACGAATTGGTGGTCAATAACACCTTTGAGAAGAACTATACGAGCACTTGGAAACCCCTTTTCATCAACTGTAGCAAGTGTCATTGCATGGGGTTCAGGGCATTGAGCTTGGGACGCTTGTTCGAACCAGATTTCAAACTGCTTGATAGGGTCAGTATTAACGTCGGACTCTGCAAGGCTTCCCTTTGCATAGGTTTTTCTTAGATCAGCTAAATTTTGCATATTTAAAGTATATCCAAATTATGAATGATTCATAATATACACATGAACACTGAAATCCAAATGAATGAAATAATCGCTGAGCGAAGGCTAGGTGGAGTAGCTAGGTTGTATGGGGACCAGGCTTACCTTAGACTTCAAAGTTCACACGTTGTAGTCATTGGTTTGGGTGGGGTAGGTTCATGGGCTGCTGAGGCATTGGCAAGAAATGCTGTGGGTCAAATGACTTTAATTGATTTTGATCAAATATCAATTAGTAATACAAATCGTCAGATTCATGCTGTTGAAGGGGAGTATGGCAAGTCAAAAATTGAAGTTATGGCAAAGCGTCTAACTTCCATTAATCCCGAAATTATTATCAATTGTGTGGATGACTTTTTAAAGCCAGAAAACTTCAATCAATATCTTTCCAAAGAAGTTTTTATATTAGATGCAATGGATGATGTTCCTACCAAAATTGAGCTTGCAGCATGGTGTAAAAATAATAATGTACCCATTGTGATGAGTGGTGGAGCAGGTGGAAAGTTAGACCCAAGTGTAGTAACGGTTACAGATTTGAGTAAGGCTACACACGATCCTATACTTTCGAAAATTAGAGCCTCTTTGAGAAAACAGCATTCTTTTGAAAAAGATTTAAAGAAGAAAATGCATTTAAGAGTGGTCTACTCGTCAGAACCTCGTCAAGGAACTTCGCAGGGTGGATTATCTTGTGCAGGATATGGTTCTAGCGTTATGGTTACTGCTACTTTTGGGTTTATAGCAGCTGCAGAAATCGTTAGGCAAATCTTAGAATCACATAAATCGGTCTAAAACTTTCTTACTAAACTTATCTAGAGTTTTTCGATTTTTTATTAAATATTGAATGCCATTTGCATCTGTAATTAATAAGGCTTCAGCTGAAACTCGACGAATATCTTGTTCAGATTTTAATTTGAGCCTTGTTTTTCCTCGATCGGTTTGAATATCCCAGATGCTAGGAAGTGCATAAGTATTTAATCCAGTAATAGCAGAAATAACTGGAATAAATTCAATTTGCTCTAGAGAGGATTTGATAATGTTCTGATTGTGATCATTCAAATCAGATAGTGAGTCAAACCAAACTAATTCGTGACCATCTTGATCAACAATTGAAAATCCATTTTCAGGATTTGAAATAGGAAAAGCGCGGATTATTTTTACTTGATCAAACATTTGGCCTGATTCAAGGGTTAATCTAATATTTCCAAAAACATCTTTTTCAAGTGAGAAATTAATCATGTTTTATTCCTCAAACTGATTCAGCAATTTCGGCAGCATGTCTTGCTTGCGCTTGATACAGTTGATAGTAGGTTCCTTGAGCGGCCATTAAATCATCGTGATTACCAACCTCGATGATCTCACCTTTATCAAGAACAATTAATCGGTCTGCTTTCCTGAGGGTAGAGAGACGATGAGCGATTGCTAAAGTTGTTCTTCCCTTCACTAAATTGTCTAATGCTTTTTGGATTTCTTTTTCAGTAGTTGTATCAACTGAAGAGGTTGCTTCATCCAGGATTAATATTTTTGGATCAATTAACAGTGCTCTAGCAATAGAGATTCTCTGACGTTCTCCACCTGACAAAGATTGTCCTCTTTCACCCACCAAGGAATCATATCCAAGGGGTAGTCTTAGAATGAAATCATGGGCATTTGCAGCCTTTGCGGCTTGTACGATTTCTTCGCGTGTTGCTTGTGGTTTTCCATAAGCAATATTTTCTGCAATAGTGCCAAAAAATAAGAATGGCTCTTGGAGTACCATGCCAAATAATTTACGCAATTCAGTAGTGTCGATATTTCTTACATCAATACCATCAATTTTGACGCTTCCTTCACTGACATCATAAAAACGGCAAATGAGGTTGACCAATGTGCTTTTGCCACTTCCACTGTGCCCTACTAAGCCAATCATTTCTCCAGGCTGAATTTGTAAATTAATGTTTTTTGTCACAGCACGGTTACCATACCTAAAGCTTACATTGTTAAGATCAATTTGCCCACGAATATTGTTTGGGAGAGCTTGGGGGTTTTTAGTATCTGGAACACTGGATTCATGGTCAAGAATATCGAATACACGTTTTGCTCCTGCTGCAGCTTTTTGGGTGTGAGATACGATTCGACTCATAGAGTCCATTCTTCCATAAAACCTAGAAATATAGGCAAGAAAAGCTGTTAATACACCTACTGTAATGTGATCTTTTGAGACTTGGTAGATACCAAATCCCCATACGACTAAAAGACCTATTTCTGTTAAGAGGGTAACTGTTGGAGCGAATGAGGACCAGATTCGATTTACCCTATCATTCACTTCCAAATTTCGCTGATTAGCGGCAATAAAGCGTTTATTCTCACGATCCTCTTGAGCAAAAGCTTTCACCACTCGAATACCTGGGATTGTGTCAGAGAGAACGTTATTTACTTCGGACCAATTCCTATCTACTTTTTCAAACCCATAGCGTAATTTATCACGCACATAATGAATCATCCAAGCTATGAAGGGTAATGGTAATAATGTTACTAAAGCAAGAAGGGGGTCAATACTGACTAAAATAGTTGCTGTCATAAACAGCATGATCATATCTGTTAAAAAATCTAGTAAATGTAAAGACAGGAAGATACATATACGGTCGGTTTCGTTGCCAATTCGAGCCATTAAATCACCGGTTCGTTTAGCGCCAAAGTATTCAAGGGATAGTTGAATTAAATGTTCAAAAGTCTTAGTGCGCAACTCCATCCCAATTCGTTCACTTACAAGAGCGAGGATGTAAGTTTTCCACCACCCCAAACCCCAAGCTAAAAGTGCAGCAAATAATAGTCCTCCGAGGTACATTGCGGCTAGTTCATAATCGATAACGTGAGTGGTTTGAAAAGGGATTAATACATCGTCCATCAAAGGCATGCTGATGTAGGGTGGAACAAGGGTTGCGGCAGTTGATAGTAAGGTCAGAAAAAAACCAAGAATGAGGTCTTTTTTATAAGGTTTTGCGAAGCGCCATAATTTAAATAAGGTTAAAGTTGACGGCGGAATTTCTGTTTCAGGATCACAAACCAAACAGGTATTGTTTTCACCTAGCATCGGGCTATGACAGCTTGGACAAATGCCAGAATTCTCTATAGATGGAACTAATGGGTTTTGTTGAACAAACTCAAATCTTTGATCAAATTGATCCTTAAATTGTGAAATTAAGGAGTTAATTGCTAAGGTGAAATGCCAAGTATGAACCAAGCCTTTATCTGAATATAGAGACAAATGACCAACACCGGCATGATCATAGAGCTTTAAAGAATAGTTGTGTTGAATTTCCCAGTTTTGTACAGATCCATTTTCATTTGTTTGGGAGATGTAAAACACATTTTTATGCTTAGGATCCGTCCATAAGGTTAGTAGAAATTTTTCAAAGTGAAGTATTTGGTTCAGGTCAATTTCAACCCAGGAAAGAATGGATTGCTTTGTTGAATCTACTTTATTGACCCAGCGTGGGTGGAGCGTTGTGATTCTTGAATTGACCGTTTGATGATTATCCATTTGAAAAGTATAGTCTAGAAGAAAGTAAGCTGATAATTGTTCAGAAGAAATTAGATTTTTCAGTAATTTGTCAACTTTTTGGGGAATCTTGAGTTATATCATTTATAAGTTAGAATTTAGAGCAAATTTGATGATTTTTTAGTTTCAATATATAACTTGCAAAGAACTAGAAATAGATGCCACAACTTCTTGATAAGACGATTCAAATCCTTGATATAAAGTATATCCGAGGACCTAATATGTGGTGTTGGGTTGAGGTCTTAGAGGCCTTAGTCGATATTGGGGAACTTGAAGAGTATCCCTCTGACAAAATCCCGGGCTTTTATGATCGTTTAGTGAACAAACTTCCTTCTTTAATTGAGCATCGCTGCAGCTATGAAGAGCGCGGTGGGTTTCTCAAACGTGTAGAAGAGGGCACTTGGCCTGTTCATATTATGGAGCATTTAACCCTCGAGCTCCAAGGTTTGGCTGGATTTGCTGGAGGTTTTGGTAGAGCTAGAGAAAGTACTACAAGTGGCATTTACAAATTGATAGTTGCCACACCTCATCAAGAGGTAACAAAACAAGCAATTTTCTATGCAAGAGATTTGTTGCTAGCATTAATTCAAGACCGTGAATATGATGTTCAAGCTAATGTTGAGCATTTAAAAGAGATGATAGATGACCTATGTCTTGGTCCAAGCACAAGTTGCATTGTTAATGCTGCGAAAGAAAAGAAAATTCCATCGATTCGTCTGTCAACAGGTAATCTAGTTCAATTGGGCTATGGTTCTTATCAAAAACGTATTTGGACAGCTGAGACTAATCAAACTAGCGCAATTGCTGAAACCATATCTAGAGATAAAGATTTAACAAAATCGCTACTTTCCTCTGTAGGAGTTCCTATTCCCTATGGCGAGTTGGTGAAAGATGAAGAACATGCTTGGGAAGTTGCTCAAGATATTGGATTACCAGTAGTGGTGAAGCCTCAAGATGGAAATCACGGAAGGGGTGTGTTTACCAATTTACACACAAAAGAAGAAATTTCTGCAGCATTTAATGTAGCCAAAAATGAAGGCAGTGGAGTTTTGGTTGAGAAGTTTATAGAGGGCGATGAACATAGACTTTTGGTGGTGGGAGACAACTTAGTAGCTGCCGCTAAAGGTGAAGAATGTAAAGTAGTTGGAGATGGTGTTCATACAATCTTAGAACTGATTGATATACAAATTAATTCAGATCCAAGAAGGGGACCAACCGAGGATTATCCTTTAAACACTGTTCGGATTGACTCAATTGCAGACTTAGAGCTAAAGAGTCAGGGATTTACCCCTCAAAGTGTTGTAGAGCAAGGTAAACATGTTTTAATTCAACGTAATGGGAATGTGGCTTTTGACGTGACTGATTTAGTTCATCCATCTGTTGCTAAGAAGGTTGTGCTTGCTGCGAAGGTTGTTGGACTTGATATAGCTGGGGTTGATTTAGTCGCTAAGGATATTTCAAAACCCTTAGAGGATCAAGGAGCCGCAATTGTTGAAGTTAATGCTGGCCCGGGCTTGTTAATGCACATCAAGCCAGCCAAAGGAAAAGCACAACCTGTTGGACAAGCGATTGTTCAGAATCTGTTTCCAAATGGGGATAACGGCAGAATTCCAATTATCGGAGTTGCTGGTTCTAAAGGTGCAACTTTAGTCTCTCACATCGTCGCATATTTTTTAAAATTGAATAATGTGTACGTTGGATTATCTAATCAACAAGGCCTTAGCTTTAATCACAGACCTGTTGAGAAAAATGGTAGTTCTGAATGGGATAAAGGACGTCGCACAATTTTGAATCCTCTGGTTGAGGCAGCGGTTATTGAATCCACTGCATTTGGTATTTTGATGCAGGGCATTCCTTATGACTTATGCTCTGTTGGAGTAGTTACTGATGTCGACAAAACTAAATTTTATCCAGAGCAATCAATTGTTGAAGAAAAACAAATATTTTCTTTATACCGAACTCAAGTTGATGTCGTAATTCCTGAAGAAAATGGAGTAGCGGTTTTAAATGCGGATGATGAGTTTGTTGTAACAATGGCAGAGATAGCTCCAGCAGAGCTTATGTATTACAGTAAAAACTGTAACAATTCTGTCGTTCAGGAGTTTGCAAAGCAAAGTGGTCGAACAGTTACAGTTAATGATGGTCAAATCCTTCTGATGAAGGGACAAGAGCAGATATTTGCGTTTTCAATAGCATCTTCAAACTTTATCCATGATTTGTCCAAAGAAGATCAACTAAGTGCTATGTTAGCTGCTGTTGCAGCAACTTGGGCTATTAATTTGCCTTTTGAAATTATTGAAGCAGGCATTGAAACTTTTATGCCTGAGGAGGCAATTGCATAATGGATTTACAGCGCGTTCGAGCATTACGTGGACCAAATTTATGGAGTAGACATACAGCCATTGAAGCTGTTATCTATTGTGAAGAGGATGAGAGATCAATTAAAGGTCTAGTTGATTTTGAAATTCAGTTGCGTACACTTTTCCCTAAACTTCATTTTTCAAATGCAGTTTCTTCCCATGAACATATTTCAATGGCACATGTTATCGAACATGTTGTATTAGGTTTACAAGCGCAGGCAGGGTGCCCCGTTACTTTTAGTAGGACTGTAAAAGCAAGCCATGAAGGAATTTATCAAGTCGTTGTGGAGTACAGCGAGGAAGCAGTTGGACGTTTAGCGCTTGATTTGGCATGGAGTTTAGTGAGTGCCGCTAGAGAAAATAAGAAGTTTGATTTACAAAAAGCATTGCACGAGCTCAGCAATTTAGATGAGGATGTACGTCTTGGACCGAGTACAGGATCCATAGTTCAATCATCTGTTGAGCGAAACATTCCTTATCGAAGATTAACTGATGGAAGTCTTGTTCAGTTTGGGTGGGGATCTAAACAGAAGAGAATTCAGGCTGCTGAGACCAGTGATACGAGTGCTATTGCTGAGGCGATAGCTCAAGATAAAGAATTAACAAAAGATTTATTGCACGCAGCTGGAGTTGCGGTTCCGATGGGGAAAGTTGTAGATAACGCAGATGATGCTTGGAAGGTTGCTCAAGAGTTAGGCTCGACAATTGTTATAAAACCGCGTGATGGTAACCAAGGTAAGGGTGTTGCAGTAAACATTAAGTCAGAAGAACAAGTACGAACCGCATTTGAAGTTGCACAGCATTATGGCCGAAAAATTATTGTTGAGCGTTACATGCCTGGTCAAGATTTTCGTTTATTGGTTGTTGGCGATAGATTAATTGCTGCGGCAAGGCGTGATCCTCCCCAAGTGATTGGTGATGGTAAATCAACTATAGTCCAATTGGTAGAGGAGATTAATAAGGATCCTTTGCGTGGTGATGGACATGCAACACCTCTGACGAAAATTCGCATAGATGATATTGCTTTAGCGACACTATCTAAAAAAGGGCTTCAGGCTGAATCAATTCCGATAATGGGTCAAAAGGTAGTACTAAGAAATAATGCAAATTTAAGCACTGGTGGAAGTGCTACAGATGTAACGGAAGATGTTCATCCTGATCTTGCTGCTAGTGCCATTACGGCCGCAAAAATGGTGGGTTTAGATATTTGTGGTGTTGATATTGTTTGTGAAGCAGTTTACAAGCCCCTTGAAGAGCAAGGTGGTGGAGTGGTTGAGGTAAATGCCGCACCTGGATTAAGAATGCACTTAAATCCTTCATATGGGAAAAGCCAGCCTGTTGGAGATGCCATTATTTCAATGATGTATCCAACACCAGAAAATGGTCGAATTCCAGTCGTAGCAGTTTCTGGGACCAATGGTAAAACAACAACTGTTCGATTAATTGCGCACGTATTAAGAACCCATGGACATCGCGTTGGAATGACAAGTACAGATGGTGTTTACATTGAGAATGAAAGAATTGATACGGGTGATTGCAGTGGACCAAAAAGCGCAAGAAATGTGTTGATGCACCCTCAAGTTGATGCCGCAGTATTTGAAACTGCAAGGGGTGGGATTTTACGTGAAGGTTTAGGTTTTGATGCTTGCGACGTAGGAGTTATCACCAACATAGGTGAAGGTGATCACCTAGGAATGAGTTATATCGAAACAGTAGAGGAATTGGCTGAAGTAAAAGGTGTTATTGTCAGGAATGTCGCGCCATCTGGTCATGCGGTATTGAATGCTGCGGATCCAATGGTAGTTAAAATGGCAAAGACTTGCAGAGGACAAATCATATACTTTGCTTTAAACTCGCACCACCCTGTAATTTCTACACATCGTGCGCAAGGAAAAAAAGTTTTATTCCGTGAAAAGGATGAGATTATTGCAGCGATAGGTAGCAAAATTATTCACCGAATTCCGCTAGCAAATATCCCTCTTACAGATCATGGTCAAATTGGCTTTCAAGTTGAAAATACACTTGCCTCAGTCGGCGCAGCATGGGCATTAAATATAGACTGGAAATTGATTGAACAGGGTTTAGCTAGTTTTGTTAGTGATGCAAAAACTGCTCCTGGAAGATTTAATTTATTCAAGCATAAAGGCGCAACTGTCATTGCGGATTATGGACATAATCCTGATGCAATACGTGCCCTGGTTCAAGCGGCAAACGCATTTCCTGCGAATAACAGACATGTTGTCATCTCAGGCGCAGGAGATCGTAGGGATGAGGACATACGACTTCAAACACAAATATTAGGTGAAGCTTTTGATTCTGTCATCTTGTATCAAGATCAATGTCAGCGTGGAAGAGAAGATGGTGAAGTATTGGCCCTTCTTCGTGAGGGACTTGTCGGTGCAAAAAAGACTAAAGATATCCAAGAAATTCGTGGTGAGTTTTTAGCGATTGATCTTGCATTGGAACAATTAAATCCAAATGATTTATGTCTTATTCTCATTGATCAAGTTGAAGAGTCTCTTAATTATTTACAAAAAGTAACAAAGCCATAATTTATCTTAGATTATTTCTTTGTAAGAAATTTCCTATTTAGTTGTAGGCAAATAAATTTATTATTTGCTGCGCCATTGATTCCAAAGCATTTTATTTTCTATCGAAAATTAAAAATGTAGATTCTGTTATTTTTA
>DAIQPR010000037.1:9367-16298 GCA_036787315.1 Polynucleobacter sp.
GATTAGTGGGACTAGATATTTAATTAACTCTTTTTTAGACTTTGTTGCTCAAATCATAAAAAGGAGAAAAATGTTGAATCATATTGATACATCAACAAACCCTTCAAGTAATTACACATTGAAGCGGCATTTAAAAGCTAGACATATTCGATTAATGGCTCTTGGTTCAACCATTGGAGTCGGGTTGTTTTTAGGGTCTGGTACAGCAATCTCTCAAGCAGGTCCGGCAATTCTTTTGGGATATCTACTATCTGGAATTATTGCTTTCATTGTTCTTAGAGCTTTAGGTGAGATGGCAGTTTATAACCCAGTAGCTGGATCATTTGCACAATATGCAAATGATTATGTTAATCCGTTAGCGGGCTATCTAGTTGGATGGGGTTATTGGTTTTACTGGGTGATTGTTGGTGTTGCTGAGGTAACAGCTGTAGGTATTTATATGGGTATGTGGTTTCCAGATATACCTCAATGGGTGTGGGCTATTTCCTCATTAGCAATGATGGGCGGACTCAATTTTATTGCGGTAAAACTATTTGGTGAATTTGAGTTTTGGTTTGCTCTTATTAAGGTTGTTGCAATTATGGCCATGATAGGAATTGGTTGCAGCGTGATTTTTACCGGAATCGGTAATTCAGGTGTACCAATCGGTATTGCAAATTTATGGCAACACGGCGGATTTTTTCCAACGGGAATTGAGGGATTTTTACTTTCCTTACAAATGGCTATTTTTGCTTATGTAGGTATTGAAATGATAGGTTTATCTGCTGGTGAAACCGAAAACCCAGAGAAAACTATTCCAATGGCAATCGATTCATTAATTATTCGCATCTTGGTTTTTTACGGTGGAGCCTTATTCGTCATATTGTCAATATATCCGTGGAATGAAGTAGGTCAATTGGGGAGTCCATTTGTAGCAATGTTTGAAAAATTAGGTCTTAGAGAGGCGGCTGGTATTGTCAATTTTGTTGTGATAACCGCAGCTCTATCCTCCTGTAATGCCGGAATATTTAGTGGTGGAAGGCTTTTATATGGGCTGTCATTAAATGGTTATGCACCATCCATCATGAAAAAAATATCAAGAACAGGCGTTCCATTTATGGCGATTTTGTTGACGGTATGTATTGCAAGTTTCGGGACACTTTTAAATTATTTTGTACCTGATGAAGCATTTTTACTGATTACCTCAGCGGTGACATTTATCGGTTTAATGGTATGGGTGGCAATCTTGATTACTCAATTGATGTTCAGAAAAAGATTGAATCAAGAGGAAATCAAAGAACTGAAATATAAAAGTTTTTTATGGCCTTATGGATCATGGTTAGCACTAGCTTCGATTGCTTTTGTTATCGGCTTATTAGCTTTCCACGAGAAAACACGAATAGGGGTATATGTTGGCACGCCAATTTTATTGATTTTAATTGGATTTTTTTATTTAGCAGGTTTTCATCAACAAAACAAAAGTATAGGAGTTAAGAAATGATTATAGGTATTCCAAAGGAAATTAAAAATCGCGAATTTAGAGTTGGCTTATTACCAAAACATATTAAGGAGCTTGTTCAACAGGGGCATCAAATGCTCGTTGAAAAAAGTGCTGGTCATGGAGTGGGAGTCTCAGATGAAGAGTATGTTCATGCAGGGGCTACTATTTGTAATGTTTCTGAAGTTTTCGAGCAAGCAGAGATGATTGTTAAAGTAAAGGAGCCACAAGCAAATGAAATTGAGAAGCTAAGACCTGAGCAAATCTTATTTACTTATTTACATTTAGCTCCTGATATTCAACAAACAAACGGTTTGATTGCTAGCGGGGTTCGTGCCATTGCATATGAAACAGTAACCAATAAGAATGGTTTTTTACCTTTATTAGCCCCAATGAGTGAAGTTGCTGGTAGGTTGGCTGTTCAGGCTGCTGCTCATCACCTTGAAAAGAAACAGGGAGGCTCTGGTATTTTATTGTCTGGAATCCCTGGAGTTCCTCCTGCAAAGGTTCTCATCATCGGTGCAGGAATTGTTGGAACAAGTGCGCTACAAATTGCAATTGGTATGGGTGCTGATGTTACTGTCATGGATAAAAATATTCAAAGATTAAGAGAGCTAGATCAGATTTATGGAAATAAAGTCAGGACTCTATATGCTGATGAGTTTGGTTTGAGTCAATTATTAAAAGCGTCTGATGTTGTAATTGGAGCAGTGCTAGTGCCTGGCGGTAGCGCTCCAAAGTTGGTTAAAAAAGAAGATTTGAAATTCATGAAGAATGGTAGTGTCATTGTTGATGTTGCCATAGATCAAGGTGGATGTTTTGAGTCATCTAAACCAACAACGCATGATGAACCTACATTCATAGTTGATAACGTAGTTCATTATTGTGTTGCAAATATGCCTGGAGCTGTTCCAATCACATCTACTCATGGACTAACTAATGCAACGTTTCCTTACATCCAAAACATTGCAAACAAAGGTTTTAGAAATGCAGTTTTAGAGCAAGATGAACTTAGATTGGGGGTAAGCGTATATGATCACCATTTAACATGTGGTGCGGTAGCTGGCTCTCAAAAGAGGCCTTTTGAAGACATACGTAATCTGCTGAATACTTGATGTAAATTTATCGCAGTTGAATTTTCCTTGAGGGAATTTCAACTGCCAGATAAAGAATATGTGCAAATATCCAGCTAAATAACCAAATTATTAACATCAATAAAAGAGCGAGCTCTGAACTTTGAAATTGGTAATGATAGTACAAGGAGTTACCCAATAAGAGTAAAGAAAAATGAATTAGGAATGCGCAATATGATCTTTGGCTAAACCAAACGCATAATTTAAATATTGGATTATTGATTGAGGAGTATGTTTTTTTACCAAATAAAGAAAGTAATATTGCCAACACTATTTCAATAATATTTTTTATTTGCAGTTCAAAGAATGTGTTGCTGAGGATTAAAACTGTAAAAAAAATAAGGATAATTCCTGCAGGTTGTCTAGTTTCTGGGTGAGTAGAGTCTTCAGCTAGATATGCCACTATTCCAAGGCCGTATGCACCAACAAAATAAATAAAGTAGTCTTCATAAAGAGGATGTTGACTAAAAAACAATAAGGAAGCGGCAATAGCTATCGGTAATAAGATAAACATTCTTTTAAAAGACTTAAAACCATATAGGAGGCATGCAATAAAAATATAAAGTTGCCAATCAATTGCTACATACCAAACACCTAAGGATATAGATTCAAATCCTAGAATATGTTGTAAGAAAAAAAAGTGGGCAAATATTTGAAAAATGGTTTCTTGCTCACCGATATATTCCTCAAAATGGACAGACCTTGCAATAGCAGCACAAATGATTGTAAAAATGATGGCCACTATATAAGCTGGGACTAGTCTTAAATAGCGATTAACGATTGATTTAAGCAGGCCATATTTCTCTAAAGACGATGGAAGACTTTTGGCAGTTAAATAACCACCTATGACTAAGAATATTTGAACTGCATACCTGCCATGTAAGCCAATAAAATCAATAAACTGTGGAAAAATATCATGTACTTTAAGAGGAATAATTCCATAGTTACTCAAGTGGTGAAAGATAATAATTTGAACAGCAATAGTTTTCAAAAAATCAACGAAGAAATATTGATTTTTAAAATGAGTAGAACTAGGGGACATCTTTATTCCAATAAGGGCAAAACGAGATTTTAAATGAAAAAAAGGACTGTTAGTTAACAGTCCTTTCGCGTAAACAAAGAAACTTTAGATACCCATCTCTTTAAAAACTTCTTTAGCAACTCTAAAACTATCTAGTGAGGCTGGTACCCCGCAGTAAATTGCTGACTGAAGAAACACTTCTTTAATTTCTTCTTTAGTTAATCCATTGTTAATAGCTCCACGAACATGAAGTTTGATTTCATGAGGACGATTGAGAGCTGTCAACATTGCTAGATTTAAAAAACTTCTAGTACGGCGATCTAAACCGGGACGATTCCAAATATCACCCCAGCAATATGAAGTAACTAACTCTTGTAATTCTTGGGTAAAAGCATCTGCATTTTTGATAGATGCATCTACATATTCTGCGCCTAATACTTCACGACGTGTTTTAAGACCTTTTTCAAATAATTCGCTAGCCATTTATCACTCCTATTTAGTTTGTGTTGTGGTATTTCATTATAAGGTTTACTTCATTTTCAGAACCCAAAATTACTGAAACTCTTTCATGTAATTGTGAAGGTTGAATATCTAAAATACGTTGTTGACCATTGATAGACTTGCCACCAGCCTGTTCAATTAAAAGGCTCATTGGGTTTGCTTCATACATTAAGCGTAATTTACCTGGTTTACTAGGCTCACGCTGATCCCAGGGATACATAAAAACTCCACCCCTAACTAAAATTCGATGAACATCTGCCACCATTGACGCTATCCAACGCATATTGAAATCTTTACCCCTGACTCCAGTAGAGCCTTCTAAACACTCATTGATATATTTTCTAACTGCAGGAGCCCAGTGACGCATATTGGACATATTGATTGCGAATTCTTTGGTATCTTTTGGAATTTGCACGTTTTCTTTGGTTAGAACAAATTCATGACTACTTGGATCTAGGGTAAACATATTCACTCCAGAACCTGTAGTGAAAACAAGAATAGTTTGAGGGCCGTATAGTGCATAGCCAGCAGAAACTTGTTTAGCTCCAGACTGAAGGAAGTCGGATTCATTTAGAGGGCTATCTAAAGACTCTTTTTCTAAAATCGAAAAAATAGTACCGATTGAAACATTGACATCAATATTGGACGAACCATCGAGTGGATCAAATAAGAGTAAATATTTACCTTGAGAGTTAGTGACAGGAAAAACATCTTCCATTTCTTCAGAGGCCATTCCAGCTAGTCGGCCTGTATCACTATTGGTATTCAAAAGGACATCATTTGCATAAACATCTAACTTTTGCTGAGTTTCGCCTTGGATATTTCCAGTACCCGCTGAGCCTAGAATGTTAGCAATTGCACCTTGGCTAACAGCCTCAGATATTTTGATACAAGAAGAGGCGACGTCTAAAAGGAGGAGTTGTAATTCTTCGTCAATCGGTTTTACGTTTGAGGATTTTAAGAATTCCGCTAATTTGATATGAGAATTAGTTGACATAGATTTAGTTAAATTAGTGCTTTGTTAATAACTTCAGAGACATCATTTGAAAGTTGATGTTGTTTTGCTTCTTCTAAGGATACACGCATAATATTTTGGTAAGGTTCACAGAACTTCTTCCAACGATCTAATGCACGTGCAAGTCTTGCTGCAACTTGAGGATTTAATTTATCTAGAACTATTAAATGTTCTAACCAAAATTTATACCCAGCCCCAGAAGGGTGGTGAAAGCCTGAGGGGTTGTTCATACAAAATGCATGAATTAAGCTTCTAACCCTGTTAGGGTTGCGTAACTTAAATGCTGGGTGTTTTAGTAATTGCTCTAAAAATGGAACAAGATTTTCTCCATGATCTGCAGGGCGACATGCTTGGATAGAGAACCATTTATCGATAGCAAGATCATCATTTTCATATTGCTTATAAAACTTGTCTAAACAATCCTTAGCTTGAGGTGCATTTGCATAAACCAAGTTTGAAAGTGCGGCGAGTCGATCAGTCATATTATTGCTGGAATCGAATTGATGTTCTGCTAGAGCTGAGCCTTCATTAAGCTTGCTTTGCAAAATCATTTGTAGCGCTAAATTCTTTAAGGCGCGCTTACCGGCATCTTGAGCATTTGCTGAGTAATCACCAGGAGTTTGATGTGTTTCATAGATATTTTTCCAGGTATCTATCAATGAATCAGCAATACTTTTTCTAAAACGATTTCTTGCTTGATGTATTTCTTGAGGATTTACAAGCTGAACTTGCTCGTGTAAATAAGTTTCTGAAGGTAATGTGAAGACCAGATCTTTAAAAGCTGGATCAAGATGAGGGTTTAAGAGGAGACCTTGATAGATATTGAGTAACTCTTCGGAAGGAGAAACTCCAGAGAGTATCATCTGAATAGCTATTTTTTGCCCTGCTTCCCATTGATTAAAGGGATTGTCATCATATTCAAGTAGGAATGAAAGATTTTCTAAACTCTGCTCGAAGTCAAGAATGATCGGTGCTGAAAAGTCCCGATTAATAGACAGTATTGGTCGACTTGAAATATTCTCGAATATCAGGGTTTGAGTTTGATCTTTGAGTTCTATTAAAAATTCTTCTGTGGGTGAATCCTTTAAAAACAGTTTTGTTTTAAGAGGAATATGAAACAGGGGTTTACTCTCTTGACCAGGTGTTGGCGGGCAAGATTGGGAGAGGGTTAATGAATATTGATGTAAGTTTTCATCAAAATATTCTTTAACATGAACTCTAGGAGTTCCTGCTTGGCTATACCAGTTTTTAAATTGCGTGAAATCGAATGCATTTGCATCACCCATTGCATTGACGAAATCATCGCAAGTTACTGCTTGTCCATCATGTCTTTTGAAATAAAGATCCATTCCTTTACGAAATCCAACTTCTCCAAGAAGCGTGTGCTGCATACGAATAATTTCAGCACCTTTTTCATAAATAGTAACCGTATAGAAATTATTAATTTCTTGGTAACTGTCTGGTCTGATGGGGTGTGCCATTGGACCAGCATCCTCTGGAAACTGAACTTGGCGAAGTAGGCGAACATCTTCAATACGTTTAACGGCTCTACCTGAAACTGAACCCATTAAATCTGCTGAAAATTCTTGGTCTCTAAATACTGTAAGACCTTCTTTTAGTGAAAGTTGAAACCAATCGCGGCAAGTAACGCGGTTGCCTGTCCAATTGTGGAAATATTCATGACCAACGACGCTTTCTACATTTGCAAAATCAACATCAGTTGCACTTTGGGCATCGGCTAAAACATATTTCGTATTAAAAATATTCAGGCCTTTATTTTCCAT
>DAIQPR010000038.1:0-10310 GCA_036787315.1 Polynucleobacter sp.
TCCATAAGCAACGCCGCCAATTTTCATGGGTTGGTCAATACGAGCAACACTGAGTGGCCCATCTTGAATAGCGCTATTTCTGACAAATGCCCTACCAACTTCAAATAATCTCACCCTAGATGCTTTGCGATTGAGATTGTTTTTGAGATTAATGAGTAAACCACCCATCAAAGAACTTCTCATGACCGCAAATTGCTCAGCTAATGGATTTTGAACTTTAATAGCTGCTTGATTTGCATTTAATAAAGTTTCAGACTCTTGATCAATAAAACCATAATTGACCACCTCTTGATAATCTTGTGCCGCAATAATGTGGCGAATACTATGGATGCTTCGTCTTGTTTCAGCTTCTGAACTTATACGAATACCTGCCGTTGGCATGAGTTCTGGAATGTTTTCAAAACCAAATAAACGCGCTATCTCTTCAATAAGATCCTCTTCGATTTGAAGATCAAAACGATAACGCGGAGTCTCTACAACAAAAATCTCTTGAGGAGTACCTGGATTCATTCTTGCATAAGAAAAATCTAAGCGATCAAAGTATTCACTGATCTGATTACCGTCAATCGGAATACCTAATATTTTTTCAACTCTTGGAACGCGCAAAGTCACTTGATGACTTTTAGGTAACTCAAGAACTTGATCATCTAAGGGACCAATTTGACCACCACAAATCTCTTGCACAAGTTGCGTTACGTAATCTAAATATTTAACAGTGCGATCAGGATCTACACCACGTTCAAATCGATAAGCTGCATCTGTTGAAAACTTAAGATGTCTTGCTCTTCCCTGAATCGCAGCAGGCCACCAAAATGCTGACTCAATATAAATATTTTGAGTATCAAGAGTAACCGCTGAATGATCACCACCCATAATGCCAGCAATACTTTCAATACCACGAACATCTGCAATCACACCAATTGGTAAAGGTGTATTGTCAAAACTGATCTCTTGACCATTTAACAAAAGTACTTTTTCAGAAGGCTTAGCAAAACGAACCTGTAAATGACCTTGAATCTTATCTAAATCAAATATGTGCGTAGGTTGACCCATCTCAAGCATTACATAATTCGAAATATCTACCAGCGCAGAAATACTTCTTTGACCACTACTTGCTAAACGTCTTACCATCCAAGCAGGAGTAGTTGCTTTCGCATTTACACCCTTAACAACGCGTCCAGCAAAACGACCACAAAGCTGATGGTCTTGTACATTTACTTTTAAGGTGTCCTTAATGGACTCTTTCAACTTAAAGTTAGGACGCTCAATAAGTGGTGATCCAGTAAGTGCACTCACCTCTCTCGCAATACCAAAAACAGATAAACAATCTGCCTTATTAGGTGTTAGTTTGATCGTAAAAATGGTGTCGTCTAAGCCAAGATATTCTCTTATATTCTGACCATTTGGTGCATCTAATGGAAGCTCATAAATACCAGAGTGATCTTCACCAAGGCCTAATTCGCGTCCTGAACACAGCATTCCAAAACTCTCAACACCTCTTAATTTACCAATCTTGATTTTGAATGGTTTTCCATCTTCTCCAGGAGGAAGCTCTGCACCAACCATGGCACAAGGAATCTTAATACCTACTCTTGCATTTGGCGCACCACACACAATTTGCAAAGGTTCAGGTGATAAAGACCCAACAGAAACTTTACATACTCGTAAACGATCAGCATCAGGATGTTGAACCGCCTCTAAAATCTCAGCAACCACAATAGAATGGAATGGCGGCGCAACAGCTCTACTCTCTTCAACTTCAAGACCAGACATGGTCATTAAATGCTCTAACTCTTGAGTCGTTAATGAAGGATTAACAAATTGTCTTAGCCATGATTCGGAAAATTGCATAAAAAGTCTCTAAAGAATATGTACTAAGCAGGAAATTGATTTAAAAATCTTAAGTCGTTCTCAAAGAACAACCTTAAATCATCTACGCCATATCGAAGCATGGTCAAGCGCTCTAAACCAGAACCAAAAGCAAAACCAATGTAATGCTCTGGGTCTAATCCCATATTACGAATAACAGTAGGATGAACCTGACCTGAACCTGAAATTTCTAACCAACGACCCGCTAGCTTTCCAGATGGAAACGCAATATCAATTTCAGCGGATGGTTCTGTAAACGGAAAGTAGGAAGGTCTAAAACGCAGATTTAAAGATTCATCTTCAAAAAATGCTTTCAGAAACTGGGTATAAATACCTTTTAAAGCTGCAAAGGTAACATCTTTCCCAATCCATAAACCTTCTACTTGGTGAAACATGGGAGAGTGCGTTGCATCACTATCCACGCGATAGGTTCTACCCGGCGCAATCACACGAATGTCCGGCATATCGTCTAAATTACCAAATTTTTTCAAGTGATTTTTAACCGTTTCACTTGCATAACGGATTTGCATAGGACTTGTATGCGTTCTTAACAATAAGGGCTTGCCGCTTGTATCAAGATCTTCAACATAAAAAGTATCTTGCATGGAACGCGCAGGATGATTTTCAGGACTATTTAAGGCTGTAAAGTTAAACCAATCATTTTCGATTTCAGGACCCTGAGCAACATCAAATCCAATAGAGTGGAATATGTTCTCGACACGCTCCCAAGTTCTCATCACAGGGTGAAGGCTACCAACTTTCCTTCCACGTCCCGGCAAAGAAACATCAATCGCTTCTTGCGAAAGTCTTGCTTGTAAAAGCTCATCAGCTAATTGCGCTCTGCGCGATTGCAGCGCTCCCTCAATGGCTGCTTTAGCCAAATTGATGCGAGCACCTTCCGTTTTTCTAATCTCAGGATCAAGCTTACCCAATCCTTTGAGCAATTCAGTCAAAAGACCAGATTTACCAAGATATTTAGCTTTGACCTCCTCCAAAGCGACAGCATCGCTTGTGGAGGAGAAACTTTCAGTAGCTTCTTTAATTAGTTGATCTAAATCAACCATAAACTACTTACTTAGGCTGCAGTTGCTTGAACAGATTTGATCTTTTCGACCAAAGCGGCAAAGGCAGGCTTGTCATGAATCGCCATGTCTGATAAGACTTTGCGATCGAGATCAATTTCAGCCTTCTTTAAACCATTGATGAATACGCTATAAGTTAAGTCATGTTCACGAACAGCCGCATTGATACGCGCAATCCATAAAGCACGGAATGTACGCTTCTTATTACGACGGTCACGATAGGCATATTGCCCAGCGCGCATAACTGCTTCTTTAGCAATTCTGAATACATTACTACGACGACCACGATACCCTTTGGCAGCGTCGGTTACTTTTTTATGACGGGCACGTGCTGTGACACCGCGTTTTACTCTAGGCATGAGATTCTCCTTTTAACTATTAAGCGTACGGCAACATTGCACGAACAGATTTAACATTGGTTTCATGAACCTCTGCTGAACCACGTAGGTGACGTTTGTTTTTCGTCGTCTTTTTGGTTAGGATATGGCGCTTGAACGCCTGTCCACGCTTAATAGATCCGCTTCCGCGAACTTTAAAGCGCTTGGCTGCACCGCTTTTGCTCTTCATTTTGGGCATGATTGCTCCCTTTTCACTAATTTGTATCACTCAGGTGGCTATTTTCTTCAATAACACTTTTAAAACCCAGTCATACTTCTATGAGCTTGCGCTCTCACTACTATAAAAGCTTGCGCTTTTAAAACTACTTCTTCTTAACAGGTGATAAAACCATTACCATCTGTCTGCCTTCCATCTTGGGGAATTGTTCAACAACTCCATAAGGCTCTAAATCTATCTTCAAACGGTCTAGCATTCTCATCCCAATCTCTTGGTGGGCCATTTCACGACCTCTAAACCGTAATGTAATCTTTGTCTTATCGCCCTCTTCTAAGAATCTAATAAGACTTCTTAATTTCACACCATAATCGCCATCATCAGTACCAGGTCTAAACTTCACTTCCTTCACCTGAATTACTTTTTGCTTTAATTTCGCCTCATGTGCTTTTTTGGCCTCTTGGTATTTGAACTTTCCATAGTCCATCAACTTACATACCGGAGGAACAGCCGTCGGAGCAATCTCCACTAAATCTGTTTCTTCCTCTTCAGCCATTCTGAGAGCCTCAATTACCTTGAAAACTCCTAAAGCCTGACCTTGAGAACCAATCAATCGCACTTCTGGAACATTTATTTCCCGATTGATACGATGCAATTTTTCTGTAGCGATATTCTTACCTCTTCTTTGAATTAATCAATAACTATTCATGCCTTAGCGGCTCTTTTCAGACATCTTTTTGAGAAATATCTTTCTGGAGTCTTGCAATGAAGTCTTCGATAGGCATTACCCCCAAATCGACTCCACCTCGAGCACGAACAGCAACCAAGTTACCATCACGCTCTTTATCACCCACAACAATTAAGTAAGGATGTTTTTGTAAAGCATGGTCTCGTATTTTATACGTTATTTTCTCATTACGCAAATCTGCAAATGATCTAAATCCTTGTTTTTTCAGTATTTGGGATACTTGTTGCGCATATGCAGCAGAATTATCGGAAATATTAAGGACCACAGCTTGGGTCGGAGATAACCATGTCGGCATGGCTCCAGCATGGTTTTCGATCAAAATTCCAATAAATCGCTCTAGAGATCCAACAATTGCTCTATGTAGCATAACTGGCACTTTTCGGCTGTTGTCATCAGCAACATATTCAGCACCAAGGCGTCCTGGCATTGAAAAATCAACCTGTACCGTTCCGCATTGCCATGAACGACCGATAGAATCCTTTAAGTGATACTCCAGTTTAGGTCCATAAAACGCCCCCTCACCTGGTAATTCTTCCCATTCTTGACCAGATGCACGAATCGCTTCACGAAGAGCATCTTCAGCTTTATCCCAAATTGCATCTTCGCCAACACGCTTTTCTGGACGAAGGGCCAATTTAACTGCAACTTCCTGGAATCCAAAGTCTTTATAGACGCTTCGGACCAATTTATCAAAATTAGCCACTTCACTTTGTATTTGATCTTCTGTACAAAAAATATGACCATCATCTTGGGTAAATCCTCTAACACGCATTAATCCGTGTAAGGCACCTGATGGTTCATTTCTAACGCATTGACCAAATTCACCAAAGCGCAGTGGCAGATCTCTGTAACTATGTAAACCAGAATTAAAAATTAAGACATGGCCTGGGCAGTTCATTGGTTTCAATGCATATGTTCTACTCTCAGACTCAGTCGTGAACATATTGTCTTTGTAGTTATCCCAGTGTCCAGACTTTTCCCACAATACCCTGTCTAGAATCTGTGGTGCTTTGACTTCTTGATAGCCATGATCCTGATAAATCTTTCTCATGTACTGTTCAACTTGTTGCCAAATTGACCATCCTTTAGGATGCCAAAAAATAAGCCCTGGAGCCTCTTCTTGGAAATGGAATAAATCTAACTGTTTACCAAGCTTGCGATGATCACGTTTTTCAGCTTCTTCCAACATGTGAAGATAAGCTTCTAGATCTTCTTTCTTAGTCCAAGCTGTACCGTAAATACGCTGTAGCATTTCATTCTTCGAATCACCACGCCAGTAAGCTCCTGCTACTTTCATGAGCTTAAATACTTTTAGCTTACCTGTACTTGGAACGTGAGGACCACGACAAAGGTCAGTAAATTTACCTTCAGCATATAAAGAGACATCTTCATTCTGAGGAATACTACTAATGATTTCCGCTTTGTAGTGCTCTCCAATACCCTTGAAATAAGCAACTGCTTCATCGCGAGGTAAAACCGTTCTAGTAACTTGCTCATCTTTTTTGGCTAATTCAGCCATACGCTTTTCAATAGCTAAAAGATCTTCTGGTGTAAATGGTCTAGAGTAAGAGAAGTCGTAATAAAACCCGTTATCAATGACAGGTCCGATCGTGACTTGAGCCTCAGGAAAGAGTTCCTTAACAGCATAAGCTAATAAATGTGCTGTGGAATGTCGAATCACTTCTAATCCCTCAGGATCTTTTTCAGTGATGATAGAAAGCCCAACATCGCTATCAATTAGATAACTCAGATCTTTGAGCTCGTCGTTGACTTTTCCAGCTAATGCCGCCTTGGCTAATCCAGCACCAATACTTTGAGCAACTTGAGCAATAGTCAAAGGTGCATCATATTGACGTTGTGATCCATCTGGTAAGGTAACTACTGGCATATTTTCCTCAAATTAACAGCACAAAATTCACTAAAAAATTGATTATAAACTATTGATTCGACAATCTTATTCACAAAACTAAAGTCATTCTTATTAAGTTGTGACTTAAGGTATTTTGCTGATATTTGAGAGTAAAGCTGATTTTTTGTTTGGTTTGAGATAAATATCTTTATCATATGAACAAATATCAAATAACAATCGGAGACATCACATGAATAGCAATATCGCTTTAAAACGTATTGGATCTTTAATACCTTCTTCAAACACCGTTCAAGAACGTGAATACTGTGCAGCACTTCCTAAAGAAATTTCATTACATATCTCTAGATTAAAACTTACCCACGTTGAAGCAGAGTCCACGATTAAAGTGGTAGAAAAGCTCGAAGAAGGCGCTCTTACCTTAGCAGATGCTGATGTTGATGTTCTTTTACTGGGTCTGACAGCCCCATCCTCACGCAAAGGCATGGGCTACGATAAAGTTCTCAAAAAAATGATGGAAGACGCATCAGGCAAACCTGCAACTACAGCAGCAACAGCTACTGTCGAAGCACTAAATCTTCTTGGCGTTAAAAAATTAGCCTTTTGTGCACCTTGGACAGACGAGATTAATGGCTTTAGCGTTAATTTTTTACAAGAGAATGGCTTTGAGGTTCCTGCTCACAAAGCACTAGGCATCGCTAAAAATCTAGATATTGGAAGACTTGACTCATCAACAGCATATGACATGGCTCTAGAACTCGATAGCGATAAGGTCGATGCAGTGATGCTTGCCTGCGGCAATTGGTTCACGATGGAAGTCGTCGACAAATTAGAACAAAAAATAGGGAAGCCTGTTTTAACAACAAACCAAGTCAGTCTATGGGGTGCGCTTAAAATTCTAGGGAACTTAAAGTCTTTGCCAGGTTACGGAGTTTTATTAGAGAAACACTTAAATTAATTTAATTGTTTTTGTGTAATATTTCAAATGCAATATTAATTTACTTCTATATTTCGAGAGAGAAAAAAGAATAAATTTAGAAAGACCTTATTAACACTAGCCGCTTTATCTTTATCTTAAGCGCTTTCGCTGCTAGAGGTGGTATCCATTTTTACTGATCCTAGCTTTACACCAGACTTTGAAATAATGCCTGGTGCTAAGACAAAAACTGTTCCTGCACCACATCCTTCACTTGACCAACTCGTAGTTAGAGAAGCTGATGAAATTGGTGGCTAATTAATCTAATTTTTACCTAGAGTTGATAAAGGCTTACTCAAAAAGAGTAAGCCTTTTTTTATATTGTTTGGAATAACATTCTTAAGTTGCTATCATTTAATTACGTGCAAAAAAATAGGCTAACTTAATTTATCGTTACAAATAATTATCAACAGATCATGTCATTAATAAAAATATACATAAATATTGACAAAGTAATGTAAAATATGCTTAAATATTGACAATCTGTGATTAATTAAGGCTTTATGAGCACTTCCGTTGACATACTCCCCTTACTCCTGTTTAGTTCGGCTGAAGACCAAGCAAATGCTCAGCGAATCTCTCGATTAGCAAGGGCTGGGCGTTTAAGAAAGATTCACAGCGGAATCTATACCAGCGATCTCGAAAGCCCTCTTGAGAAAATTCTTAGGCCTAACTGGCACAGGATCGCAGAACATCTCTATCCATACTCAGTAGTAGCATATCGCTCAGCTCAACTTGGAATGCCAGATGATCAAGGTAATATTTTTCTGGTCCATGGAAAGCGTGCACGAAGCCTTCAACTTCCCGGTCTTATTTTAAATATTATTCCAGGTGCACCTGCTATACAAAATCAGAACCCATCAATAAATGATATTCCCTATGGAAAACTTTTTATCTCATCGGAGGCAAGAAGAATATTAGAAAATCTTTATACAGGTAAAGGCTCTGAGATTCGAACGATGGGTCGTAAATGGGTTGAATCACACCTCAGCAAACTCTGTACTATTCGGGGGGAGCTCAAACTAAATACTTTACGTGATGATGCTAAATTAATAGCAAGCGAATTAGGGCTAGATGCCCAGTTTAAAACTCTAAACGTAATTGTTTCTGCTCTTATGCAAACTGGTAAATCCCGTACTTTACGGGCTGCAGATGCTCTTGCTAGAGCCGCTGGAAAACCCTACGATCCTGATCGTATTGAAATTTTCGAGACGCTATTCTCAGCTTTAAGAAAGCCCTTCCCAATTATCCCCGACCCTGCTATGTCTGGTGATAGTGCATTTCATTTCGCTTTCTTTGAATCATATTTCTCAAACTATATCGAAGGCACAACCTTTACGGTTGAAGAGGCTTCAGCAATTATTTTTGATGGCAAAATGATTCCAATGCGCAATGAAGATTCACATGATGTACTTGGAACTTTTAAGGCCATCATGGAGCAACCCTTTCGCTCTTTACCTCCGAAGAATGCAGATGACTTTTTGGTATGGCTTTCGCAATGTAATCAACTCATACTCTCCAGTCGCCCAGATAAAAACCCTGGTCAATGGAAAGAACAAAGCAATCAAGCTGGAAATACAATATTCGTCCATCCTGAGTTAGTAAAGGGAACTTTGCAAGAGGGTTTTAAACGAGTTGCGCTACTAGATGATCCTTTCGCCCGTGCCCTCATGGCCATGTTCATTGTTACCGAGGTTCATCCATTTATGGATGGTAATGGTCGAACTGCTCGCTTAACTATGAATGCCTATTTAACCCAGGCAAATGCTAGTCGCATTATTATCCCAACCGGTTATCGCGAAGATTACTTGCTCCCACTCAAGGCACTTTCGCAAAACAATGATCCAACGCCTTTTATACGCTCAATGAGCCGAGCTTGGTACTGGACCGCTGGATTTAATTATTTTGACTTTGACAAACTTTGGGAAAAAATGAAATTATCTAATGCATTCACAGATAACCCAAATCAATACCGCTTAGTTGATCCAAATAATATAAGTTGATGTATCGATTTTGATGAAGTAAATTTTTAGTTACGAAAACTATTAGTGTTAAATTCTTAAACTACATTAATTTTAGTAATTTTTAGAAGAGCTTTGGGGTTATCAATTCCCAAAACTACCACTTCATAAACCTCTACTGCAACTCAGATATTAACTTTAACTAAGCTAACTTCAAGCAAAGAATTTGTAAGTATTTTTCTTTTCACTTTAAGTTGTGCTCTCATGAAATATACGGCTTGATTGACTTTAGAAAGTATTAATTAGAAATTACACAAAAACCACTTACTTTATGGAGTAAACGATGTCTCAGTTATATTTTTACGTGTCAGATGAAATAGAGAAAAAAATTCGTGCAAAAGCAAAACAAGCGAACTTACCACTGTCCAAATATTTAGCAGAATTAGTTAAGCGAGAAACTAGCTCTCAAAATCAATGGCCTGAAGGTTATTTTGATCACTTTGATGATTGGGAAGGTGAGTTCTTATCAAAGCCAGATGAATTACCCCTTGAAAAAAGGCTAAGTATTAAATGATCTTCTTACAAGAGAAGAAAGCTTCCATCCAATTGATGTATCGAAAAGCTTACACTTACTAAAAAATATTTCAAAGTCTATTTTTCAAACCCTATCAGGCAAAGTACTTTTAAATATTTTGCCATCGTTTAATTCCATGCAGGTCTAGGTGAATGCATTTCAGAAGCCCACGAGTAGATATTTTTCCATATGGCTTTAGGTTGTACTTGATTTAATTTTGAAGCCTCCTCAACTGCAGAAACTATTAGCTCTAGAGGCGCTTCATCTAAAAAAGAAGCTATGTGTGGATAGATTTTTTCAGGCAAATCACCAAAAGCTAGAGAGTGGGATAAATCGGTACTTTTTAAATTCGACTTATAACTTACACTCGCAGTTTGACTAGCCATCTCAAGAGCATGATACCTATTTTTATGCTCTTGCGTTGTCATATTCAACCCTAACAAAGATAGTAGCGAAAATAGTTTGGTAGCACCTAAATCATTTAATGTACCTGCCTCAAGATGATGAATAGTCGATCTTGATAAACCACAAAGCTTTGCCAACCTATCCTGAGATAAGCCTAAATCAATTCTGCGCTGGGCAACTTTAAGTCCAATTTCACGTAAGTTCATACATTTAGTATACCAAAAATGTGTAATATATTACACATTTTTATTGGCCTATTTTTTTACCTAGAATTTA
>DAIQPR010000038.1:10320-15961 GCA_036787315.1 Polynucleobacter sp.
TTTACAAACCGTATGTAAAACAACTTGACACTAGCTAAATCCCAATAAAAAATGCGAAGACTCATAGAATCTTCGCATCATGTGTTTTGGTAGGCTCGACTGAATTCGAATCAGCGACCCCTACCATGTCAAGGTAGTGCTCTAACCAACTGAGCTACGAGCCTAAAGAACAACATTATATCATCTCCGAGCGACCTCTGTCACCCCTTTAACTTCTGATATGGCTGTTAAAGCAGATTGGATATCTGCCGCTTGATGAACCTCTACAGAAAAACTCATTGTCGCCATCCCTTTTTTTGAAAGGGTCTTAACAGCAATAACATTAATTTTTAATTTAGAAAAGACCTCAGATATGTCTCGCAACAATCCCTGTCGGTCGACCGATAAAACATAAATTTCGACAGAAAACAAAGCTTTTTCTGAAAGAGAATTGGTACTCCATGCAGTTTTAATGATGCGTTCTGGAAATTTTTGCATTAATTGAATTAATGTTGGACACTGCTGACGATGAATGGATACACCCCGCCCTTTTGTCACAAATCCACTAATTGGATCAGGCGGAACTGGACGACAGCACTTTGAAAGTTGTGTCATCAATGAATCTACCCCAACAACTAATACTTCACCATGATCCGCTTTACGCTTTGAAGGACGTAGCAAAATCTCGGGACTAGAAGTCTCTTCGGTGAGCTTTGGTTCTTTTTCTTTAGGATCTTTTTGCTCATCCGTTGACTCTAATGCATGAAACCAAGCACGTACTTTTGATTTGGCACGATGCGAAGCTAAGTAAGCTTTATCCGCTAATAACCAATCTCTCGAAGGACCACCTTGTTTAACCGTTAAGATTTCTACGGTTTGACCATTTTTAACAATTGTGTCTAAGGGAACCATGACGCCATCTATTTTGGCTCCCCTGCAACGATGACCAATATTGGTATGGACAGAATATGCAAAATCAAGCGGTGTTGAATTAGGATCAAGAGCAATAACCCTTCCAAGCGGAGTCAGCGCATAAATGTGGTCATCAATAGTTTGACCTTTCATTTGCTCCCACGCTTCTTCTTTCCAAGAAATCAACTGTCTTGCCCAAGCAATTTTTTGCTCATATAAGGCTGCTTCACTGATGGTGCCTGTTTTTACACCTTCCTTGTATCTCCAGTGTGCTGCTACTCCGTATTCAGCTTGATGGTGCATTTCTTGGGTACGAATCTGAATCTCAAAAACAATATCATTCTGATCTGCCACCACGGTGTGCAGTGATTGATAGCCATTAGGTTTTGGATTAGAAATGTAATCGTCAAACTCTTGTAAAACTGGCTTGTAAACATCGTGAGCTATCCCAAGAACCGCATAGCACTGCGGCACAGTTTCTACTAATATACGGATCGCACTGATGTCATAAAGATTGGAAAAATCAAGGGACTTACCCTGCATTTTTTTCCATATACTGTAGATATGTTTGGGACGACCTTGAACCTGACCAGGGATTTTATGTTCTTGAAGTAAGGTCTCAAAATAATGCATAACCCCCGTAATGAAACTTTGGCGTTCATTACGTTTACCATCAAGTTGCTTT
Organism: Polynucleobacter sp.; assembly: GCA_036787315.1. Lineage (GTDB taxonomy): Bacteria > Pseudomonadota > Gammaproteobacteria > Burkholderiales > Burkholderiaceae > Polynucleobacter. The sequence goes on from DAIQPR010000038.1 coordinate 11,897, forward strand.
GCTATTTCATAATAAGCTTTAGAGTTCAAACATCTAAATGCTAGATCTTCCATCTCCCATTTGATTTGCCACATCCCAAGTCGATTAGCTAAGGCAGCATCAATCTCTAATAACTCAGATGACCAGTCACTAGGAACTTCTAATTTTTGTTGAGATACCCATCTAAGCGTCTGCAAGCGAGATGCTAAATACATCACAACCACTCGAATGTCTTGCGAAAAAGCCAAGAGCATTTTACGTAAGGTTTCTACTTGTCCTGCCGCGGCTTTACTTCTGGTTAGCTCTAAAGCCTGAAAACTTTTAATTAAACTCGCAGTCTCTTCACCGAGTTCTGCTTGCAGTTTTGGAGTACTTTGTTTACTGTCTAAATGCGCAATCGCCTTTAATGTTGCCTCATCAAGATACAAGGTTTTACCAATATCCAGCATGCCGTGAAGATGATCAGAAAGCGGTTCGCCAAACCAGGTTTGTTGGCTTGAGAGTTCTTGAGAGGGTGTCGTTTGAATACTTTGCATACCTTACAATGTATACGAAATATTCTAATGACTATAAATTAGGCAAAAAATTCCCGAGCAATTTGTATGTGATTAGGCAAGATGAATGCCGGAGCATGGCCAGCTTCAGGAATCTCAACACTTCGTGCATGAGGGTTTCTAAAACACATCTCTTGAACCGTAGCCGTTGAGAGTAAATCCGATTCAGCACCACGAACAATGAGCGTTGGAATTTTAATAGCATCAAAACTTTTCCATAAAGCCTTCTCACCTGCTAATGCGGTAACTGGATTAGTAGCCATGATTGGAACATTAATATTAGGATCGTAATGCAGCTGCCACTGACCATTCTTTAATACGAGCTGTGGCAAATTGAGTTCGCGAAGTTGTTCAGGTGAGTGACGTCCAAAAGTTGTTGTTAATAAATTAACGTATTCCAAACCTTCCGCTTGGGAATTAAAAACCACTGGCTTACTGAGATACTTCATCAAACGAATGAAAAATGCTGGATCAATCCTTGGGCCAACATCATTTAATAATAGTCGTTGAATAGGCTGATTTGATAGGCCTGCAAGAACCATGCCTATCAAACCACCCATGGATGTTCCAAACCAATCTAGCGTTGTGGGTCTGAGGTGGGCAATGAGTGTCACCATATCACTGACATATTGTGGAACACCATATAGCATGGGGTTTGCAAGGTAATCAGAATCTCCTCTACCCACCACGTCAGGACATACAACATAGTATTGATCCGACATGGCTCTGGCTAACTCAGCAAAATCACTTCCTCGTCGAGTGAGTCCATGCACACACAATAAAACACGGGGATTAGATGGATCACCCCACGCTAAATATGCCATACGGTGTAAGCCAGAAGTACTTGCACACTGCACAGACCCTCTTTGACAATCGGATAAATAATGAGGTACTTGAATATTTTCTAGCTGTGTGTCCCGAGCATTTGCGTTGGATTGCTCTACTTGCTGATTAGAAGTAGAAACTTTCGTGACAGATTCTGGAGCGTTCTTACCAGTAAATAATTTCTTTAAACGTGTGAGGAAACTTTGATTTTGCATCTTTAATCAGCAACTTCAGGTTGGAGTGTTACATGGTCAATACCATGCTGAGATAGCAACATGGCTCGAATCAAATCCATTGTCTGTGGCCAGTCTGGTAAATTGCTCACTTCAATATGACCGATCAATGCCGGAAAACCTGGAGTCATTTCCCAAACGTGTAAGTCATGAACAGCAACTACACCTGGAACATTTTTTAAATCATCACCAACCTTAATATAGTCAATATGATGAGGAACGCCCTTCATCAGAAAATGATATGACTCTTTTAAGATGCTAATCGTTGACTTAATTAACAACAAACATACGACCATGGATAGTATGGGGTCAATCTGCATCCAACCGGTATATTGAATAACTACACCAGCAACTAATGCTGCTACTGAACCCAGCAAATCCCCCATAACATGAACTAAAGCCGCTCTGGTGTTCATGCTTTTATTGTTTCTAGAAAGCATCCAAGCAACTAAAATATTGATGAGTAATCCTAGAGCCGCAACCAAGGTAACGGTTTGACCACCAACTTGATGAGGATTGTTAAAACGATCAATCGCCTCAACTGTGATCCAAACGATTAAAACAATCATTGCTAAAGAATTAACAAAAGCAGCTAAAGCTTCAGCACGACCAAGACCAAAAGAATATTTTGCTGAGGGTGGTCTTTTAGATACAAGTTGCGCTATGACAGCAAGCAATAGTCCTGCTGCATCTGTAACCATATGACCAGCATCTGATATTAAAGCAAGTGAGTTTGCATAAATACCAGCCAAGACTTCAACAACTGCAAAACCAATCGTAATAAATAATGCAATGGTTAAAACTTTTTGACTAGTAACTTCTTTAGCGTGAGAGTGGTGCGCATCACCTGCTTTATGCGCATGTAACTCATGAGAATGAACACTCTCATTTGCATGTGTGTGAGAGTGTCCGAGCATGACTTAAACCGCTATCTCTAATTTAGCGGGCGTCTTCGCTACCACTTCTTCAACAGTAACTCCAGGCGCTAATTCTACTAATTTCAAGCCGTTCGGAGTAACATCGATGATGCATAAATCGGTAATGATCTGACTTACAACTTCTACGCCAGTTAAGGGCAAAGTACACTCAGGAAGAATCTTGAAATCTTCTGTTCCATCTTTTTTGCGTGCCACATGTTCCATCACGATAATGACGTGATCAACACCAGCCACTAAATCCATCGCACCACCCATGCCTTTAATCATTTTGCCTGGGATCATCCAATTGGCTAAGTCACCTTTTGAGCTAACTTGCATCGCACCCAAAATAGCAATATTGATTTTGCCAGCACGAATCATGCCAAAAGAATCAGCTGAAGTAAAAATAGAGGATCCTGGCAATGTTGTTACTGTCTGCTTACCAGCATTAATCAGGTCAGCATCTACTTCTGCTTCTGTTGGATATGGGCCAATACCCATCAAACCATTTTCAGATTGGAGCCAAACTTCCATTCCTGCAGGAATGTGATTTGCGACAAGAGTTGGCAAACCAATACCTAAGTTGACGTAAAAACCATCTTTTAATTCTTGAGCAGCTCTTGCTGCCATTTCATCTTTTGTCCATGCCATGTTGATTTTCCTCAATGATCTTTTTTAAATTATTCTGAACGAACTGTTTTTTGTTCAATACGCTTTTCAGGATTTGGGTTATGCACAATACGATGTACATAAATACCAGGCGTATGTATTTGATCAGGATCTAATTCGCCATTTTCAACAATTTCTTCAACTTCAGCTATCGTGATCTTGCCAGCCATCGCTGCAAGCGGGTTAAAGTTACGAGCAGTTAATCGATAAACTAAATTACCAGCCTTATCAGCTTTCCAAGCTTTGACTAGACCCACGTCTGGAGTTAAGGTTCTCTCCATGAGGTAAGTTTTACCATCAAAAACACGTGTCTCTTTACCTTCAGCAACCAATGTTCCAACACCCGTTTTTGTAAAGAATGCAGGGATTCCACAACCACCTGAACGTAACTTCTCTGCAAGCGTTCCTTGTGGTGTTAATTCAACCTCAACTTCTTTTGCAAGAAACTGTCTTTCAAATTCAGCATTACCACCAATGAATGAACAAATCATTTTTTTGATTTGGCGATTTTCAAGCAATATTCCAAGACCGTATCCATCAATACCGCAATTGTTAGAAATAACAGTAAGGTTTTTAGCGCCCTTTTCTTTTACTGCAGCAATCAAAGCCTCAGGTATTCCACAAATACCAAAACCACCAACCGCCATCATGATGCCATCTTCAACAACACCATTCATAGCCTCTTTTGCTGAGGCAAACACTTTATTCATTATTTCTCCTTAATTCAAATTTTCTAATTATTAACATGATACCTTTTTCTAATTGCATTTTATTGAACCAACAAACCATCATCTGCCGATATAACAGCACCATTAATGAACCTAGATTGATCACTTGCTAGAAGAAGGAGTAGACCTTCAAGGTCTTTAGCTTCTCCAACCCGTTTAC
>DAIQPR010000204.1:0-3501 GCA_036787315.1 Polynucleobacter sp.
AAAAGGTTGCATAATTGAAGCTGTTAAGAAGTACGTTTAACGAGGGCAAGGTCAATCAAATCAATAATTCATATATTTTTTGAACAATCATGCTTAGGGTTTATCCCAGCAATTTCAAAAAATATTATTGATAAGTATGGAAACTTTCTTATCTTACATAAGAGAAACTCCTAAAAAATATCTTACAATCCAAGAAATAATATAAAAAGGAGACTTATGATGCACTTCTGTATACCAAAGTATTTTCCAAATTATATATTCCAACTAATTATTGGATTCTTGCTAATTAGTGGGCTATCAATCGTCCAAGCTGATCCTATCCCAAAAGGTTTTTACTCAAAAAACTTTGATGTAGTTGGGTATAGCAAAGTCAATGAACGACCTGCTTTTAAGATTACAGTTAAAGAGTCAAACGGAAAATGGTATCTTTATCTTGGCCATTTTTGGGACTCTGGTTGGACCATTATGGATGTCACCAATCCAAAAGATCCACAAGTAGTTAAGTATATTTCAGGTCCTCCAAATACTTGGACGCTTCAGGTTGATTTAGCTGAAGATACACTAATAACAGCTCTAGAGAAAATTCCTAAGGTATGGGGTGGAGATCCCTCAAAGCCTAACGAAGAAGGTGTTTTGGTCTGGTCCTTGAAAGATCCAATCAATCCGGTACAACTTGGGCAATTCAAAACGGGTGGAACTGGAACCCATCGGAACGGTTATCAGGGTGGAAAATACATGCATCTTGCTGCAGGAATGCCGGGCTTTGATGGCAATATTTATACCATCGTGGATATTTCTGATAAGGCTAATCCTAAGGAGGTTGGACGTTGGTGGATCCCTGGACAAAACAAAATAGCTGGTGAAAAATATGCCGCTGATGTATCAGATAAGCCTAGCCTTCATGGACCTCCGGTAATTAAAGGGAACTTAGCTTTCTTATCGTATGGGTCAGCAGGTATGGTGATTTTAGATATTAGTGATGTTACTAAACCTGTTCTAGTCAGTCGATTAAGCTTCTCCCCGCCATTTTTGGACAATATCGGAGTCCATACTGTTGTACCTGATATGGATCGTAAAGTGGCCTTTGTGAATTCAGAGGCAATTCAAAATCAATGTCATGAGGCTCTCAATCAAGGCTCGGTTGTAGATATATCTGACATAAAGAATCCCAAACTGATATCTATGTTTCCGCTACCCATTGTGCCAAAAGGTTTCCCAGTGAAGAATTTCTGCGATTTAGGGGGACGCTTTGGGCCTCATAATCAGAATCAACTATTCCATAATCCCAATGTAAAACCATTGGGGAATCTAATTTACTTAACCTACTTCAATGCGGGCTTAAGGGTAATAGATGTATCTGATGTAAGAGCTCCACAAGAAGTTGGCTATTTTATTCCACCCCAACCCACAAAACGTTATGGTCCAGTCCCTGTCGATCGACTGGTGGCACAGTCGGAAGACGTTCTAGTCGATTCTCGTGGCTACGCATACTTAACTCATAAAAACCAAGGGCTTTGGATACTAAAATTCAAAGATAATTCCTCAGCAAAATAATGAAAAAACGTCAATTCCTTTCCGCCAGTAGTCTGGGTGTTCTGCAATTCTTAACGCCAAAAGCTTGGGCACAGAAAAATGATCTAAGCAGTGAAATGAAAATCTTAAGTGAATATATGGCTCAAGCGATGCATAATACACTTCCTCCAGAAGTTGCTTTGCAAGCAAAATTCCACCTCTTAGATAGCTATGCAGCGATTATCTCGGGTTCTGAGTTACCACCTGGACAATCTGGTATTAACTTCATCAAACGCCATGCGGGCATCGGGAAATGTACCATTATTGGCACTAAACTGGAAGCAAGTCCCTTCGATGCAGCTCTTGCCAATGGCATGATGGGCCATGCAGATGAAACTGACGACTCTCATAATCGCTCTCGCACTCATCCTGGTTGCTCAGTTGTTCCAGCAGCTACTGCAAGCGCCGAGCAGTTCCACATCACTGGCGATCATTTACTCAAAGCAGTAACGCTAGGCTACGATATTGGAACAAGAGTAGTCATGGCGATGGGTGGTCCGGATTTTAGCTATAGTAGCCATAAGAGCTCCCATAGTATAGGAGGTGTCTTTGGTTCCGCCGCAGCAGCAGGCTGTACCGCAAAACTTAATGATCAACAAATGCGGTGGTTAATTGATTACACTACCCAACAATCTTCAGGAATTTATACCTGGGGACGCGATACAGATCATATAGAAAAGGCATTTGTATTTGCGGGTATGCCAGCTAAAAATGGAGTTACTTCAGCAATGGTCGTCGAAACCGGTTGGAATGGCATTAATGATGTCTTCAGTGGTACTGAAAACTATTTCTTAGCATATGCCCCAAATGCAAACAAAAAACTTTTAATTGAAAAACTTGGTGAACAATTCGAAATAACTCAGACTGATATAAAAAAATGGACTGTTGGTTCACCTATTCAAGGACCACTTGATGCGCTAGATCTAATTCGTAAAAAACGAAACTTCGATGCTTCTGAGCTTGATAAAGTGAAAGTTCGCCTTGAGCCTTCAACAGCAAAAGTGGTCAATAACCGAGATATTCCTGATATTTGTTTGCAACACATGATGGCAATTATGTTGATTGATAAAACGGCTAGTTTTAAGGCTGCTCATGATATAGAACGTATGAAAAGTCCTGCAGTCATAGAACAGCGTGCAAAAGTTGAACTGATACCTGACGAAGATTTAAAACAATTTATGCCCGTTCGTGTCGCTATCGTGGAAGTTTTTTTAAAAGATGGAACTATACTTACAGAACGGATTGATGCAGTACGAGGAACACCCAGAAACCCAATGGGTGAAGATGAAGTCATTGCTAAGGCAACCGACCTAATCGCACCCGTCCTAGGTCAAAAACAATCTTCTAATTTAATCGACATGGTTTTACATATAGAGTCAGTGAAAGACATCAATTTACTGAGCACCTTATTACAAAAAAAATAGAAAAAATTTTATTTTTTTCGGTAGGTATTCTCAAGCGTATGATTTTTTAATTATTTTCAACATGAGTTGTCAGCCGCAGCTAATTTTAACGATGATGACATTGTGCTAATTACTGACTATATACCTTGCCTCAAAAATTCCATAGAAGCTAAATAACAACTCTGTAAGTAACGTTGAAATCTTTTATGTCCCATCTAATAGGACAAATGAAGTTTTGTTAAAGGAAAGTTAAAGAGGTTATGCAAAATTGTCGTACTTCAGGTGGCCTATCCGAGCAACTTCGTGAACGTCATGATGCCAGCGATTTTGATAAAAAATCATTGTAAATAAAAATCGCCCACTGCCTTTAGTATGGATCACTTTACTGAAAGAGGCATCAGGGACTCTAAACTTATTAGTTACCAAGCCAAACTGAATCCCTAAGGTTTCAACTCATATTCATTGCCTAGCCATCATATGAAACAAAGAGGAGGAGTTTTACCACCCACCACCAAGAGCTTTAACC
>DAIQPR010000039.1:0-15873 GCA_036787315.1 Polynucleobacter sp.
GTTCTGACTGAACAGCAAATGCAACCATTAGATAATAAAGTAATATTTTCTGTGGAGCTGGCAACGAGGTCGTGATCGATACCAATTTCACCGACCTCATTGATTACTAGAGCGACACGGTTCATTTCTGGTTGTCGCACCAGTTTTGAAATCAAGGTTGTTTTACCACTTCCTAAAAATCCAGTAATGATGGTTACTGGAATTTTACTAGCTAGAGCATCCCGCTTGAAATTCATTGCTTAGATATTCATCTCCAAGATATACAGTCCACCGCCGAAACGATCTACACCATAAACAATTGCGTTTTCATCAACATATACGTCATTGATTTGTACAGCTCCTGCAGGAGAGAGTTTAGGGGCTCCGGGAACATAGTAGGCAATTTCTTCTACACGATATGGATCAGTTGTGTCAAACACACGAATTCCGCCATTAAAAAAGCTACCGATAATAATCGTATCTGAATAGAAAGATCCAGGTACTGGCAAGTTTTCATGCAAATTGTGGGCACCATATCGGCCACCACGTTTACTGAATACTTCAACTGGCGGCATAGGGAATGTGGATATTGAAACAGGATTTTTTTCATCTCGACTATCAATAACCCAAACTAATTTTGGCCAATCTTCACCATCATCACGGACACACTCATCACTGACCATCCAAAGATTTCTATCAAAGAGAGGAAGAACTGTATGGATAAAACCATTAAGAGGTGGAGAGTGATTCCAATGAGAAACCACTTTAATATTTTTCATATCAGAAATATCTAAAACAAAAGCACCACCGTCTATGTAACCAACATAAGCGCGGTCTGCTTGTCTTGGATAAACATTGGAATTATGAACACGGTATCCAGTATCAAATTTAGGGTGTCTTGGGGGTGGAGGTGCTTCATCACCAACACGAGTACCCGGATACCACCATCGTCCAGCTTCCACAGGATTTGTAGGGTCTGACACATCTAGGATACGATAAAACTGGTCGTCTAGAGGGTGGGTAGGTTCAAAATCTCCAGATCCAGAAGACATGTGAATGTATTTACCATCGACAAACCAGAGGGCATGAACACCTCTAGAATGGGGGCCAGAGCAATCAAAGTGGGATAAGAGTTTTGGATGTTCTGGATCACTTACATCAAACAAATCAACTCCAGCAGGTTTGAGACCAACTGTTTGTGTTTGATAGGCAACTGCAAGAATATCTCCCCAAACATCTAGAGAGTTCGAACGTAACTGCATATGTGGCAAATCTGTTTGAACGATTAGTTTGGGATTTTTTGGATCTGTAACATCTACTCCTGAGAAGTTCTTAGGCGCTGACTCGTGTGCGAGCCACATGATACGACGACCACTCTTAGTAATTTGTAATCCCATTCCTTCGCCTAGTCCACCAAAACCACCAAGTTCATGATGGGCAAGAAGGGTCATATTTCTGGAAAGGGTTTGATCAGCTTGTGAGCTAGCTTGAGGTAATTGCGTCATAGGATGTCTCTAAATTAGGGTATTTTTAGTCGAATATTACTACTTGTTGTGCTAGTATAATTTACAACGATAAGGTTTGTAAAAACTATAAATAAACTAAATGACGGAGACATTATCTTGAAATTACTTCCTATTGAAGAGCTTGCTAAATATTGTGTAAAACAATACAAATCATTAATGCAGCAAACCGTATTTATTTTTTTATTACTTTTCGTAGGAATTATTCAAGCCCAAAATTTTCCTTCAAAGCCAGTTAAAGTTATTGTGACCTATCCGGCAGGTGGCAGTTCAGATTTAATTACTCGAGTAGTAGGCCAGAAATTGTCTGATCTTTGGGGCCAGCCTGTAATTATTGAAAACAAGGCTGGAGCTGCGGGTTCTATCGGAATGGAATATGCTTCAACGCAAGCATCTGATGGTTATACGATGGTTGTTGGTAATCTTGGTCCAGCAGGGGTTAATCCTTTGTTATCCAAGGTTAACTATAGTATGGAAAAAGACTTTGTCCCGATTTCACTGGTAGCTTCTGGCCCGAATATTTTGGTAGTGAACTCCAAATCAGAGTTTAAAACTTTAAAAGATCTTCTACGCAAAGCCTCAACTAAAGCTAACGCAATTAATTACGGGACAAGTGGCCCAGGTAGTTTGTCACAGTTGTCTACAGAACTACTCATGCGTCAGGCTAAAATCAAAATGCAAGAGATTCCATACAAGGGAGGCATGGTAGCAATTAATGATTTACTGGGTAGTCAAATCGATATGATTATTTCCGATGCCCAACCTGCTGCACAATTTCTTGTTGCAGGAACTCTCAGACCTTTAGCAATTACAAGTCTAAAGCGTTCTCCCTTGTTTCCAGATATTCCTACTTTCGCTGAATCAGGGATTGAGGGAGTTGAGGCGACTAATTGGTGGGCAGCTTTTGTACCTGCTGGTACACCAAAGCCTATTCAAGAGGCCTATAGCAAAGCACTTCATACAATTCTAGCGATGCCTGATGTAAAAGATCGTTTTGCTAAGTTAGGTGTTGAAGCAGTTCCAACGACACCTGAAGAAACTAAAAAGTTCCTTGATCTAGAAAAAGTGAAGTACACCAAGTTAATCAAAGATAATAATATTAAAGCTGAATAAGGTTTTTATGCCATCAACACAAGTTTTACCGCAGGATGCTCTTCAGCTTAGCCACATGGGGTTTGCAGTATATGATATTAAGCTCATGTCAGCTTATTACCAAGAAGTATTAGATTTTAAAATTACCGATCAAGGTAAATTAGGTGATGTGGATTTGGTTTTTCTCAGTCGCAATCAAAATGAACATCATCAAATTGTGATGGCCAATGGTAGACCAGCGGTTTTAAGCTTCAATCCAATTAATCAAATATCGTTCAGAGTACCTAATCTAAGTTTTCTCAAGTTGTTTCGTCAACGCGCAATTGCCAACTCAGGAACTAAAGATTTAGTCGGTATTTGTCATGGTAATGCTTTGTCGATTTATTTTAGGGATCCAGAAGGTAATCGTGTTGAGATCTTTTTTGATACGCCTTGGTATTGCGAACAGCCTTTACGTCAGATGATTGATTTTGATTTATCTGAAGATGAAATTATGGCTATTGCATATGAAAGTGCCTCTTCAAGACCTGGATTTTGTCAACGCCAAGACTGGCTTAATAAAATGCAAGGTTTAATGAACCCATAAGGGAAGATGTCATGAAAAAGTATTCAAGTTTTTTATTTTTACTGGGGCTTTTGTTAAGTTCAAATATTTGGGCACAAAAAGCTTCAGATTCTAATTGGCCAATCAAGCCTATCAGAATGCTTTTAGGGTATGCACCTGGTGGTGGTTCAGACATTATTGCTCGCTTAGTTGCCAAACAGTTAGGAGATCGTCTTGGTCAAAATGTTGTAGTTGAGAATCATCCTGGGGCTGGCGGTACTATCGCTACAGATCTTGCTGCTAAAGCAAACCCTGATGGGTATACGCTTTATTTCGCACCCAGTGCCCATGCTAGTACTGCGGCTATTCGTACTAAGGGACTTTCATATGATCCAGTAAATGATTTTTCATGGATTGGTATGGTGACTACTTATCCGATTGCTTTTACTGTTTTGCCAGACTCTAAATTTAATACATTAACTGACTTTATTCAGGCGGCGCGTAATGAGCCTGGTAAGTACACCTATTCTTCTGTAGGTGTTGGTTCTGCAATGCATCTTGTGGGTGAGTGGACATTTTCTGAAGCAAAAGTAGATGTGATTCATGTTCCATTTAAAGGAGGTACACAACCATTTCAGGAGTTGCTTGCTGGTCGTGTAGATGTGATGATTGACACAATGACTTTAACGGCCTCTTTGTTGAAAGATAAGCGCGTAAAATTACTTGCTACCACAGCTCCAAAGGGATCTAGCCCATACCCGAATGTTTTGACAGTTGCTGATAATTATCCTGGTGTGACTTATGAGTCATGGCTTGGTGTATCGGGACCTGCTAATATTTCACCAGTTATTGTTGAGCGTATAAACAAAGAGTTGAGGGCTATTGTTAACGACGCTGATTTCAGACAAAGGCTAATTGATTTTGGCGGTAAACCCTTTGCTAGTAGCCCTAATGAATTTAAAGCTAGAGTTGCAAAAGACATTGAGAGTTTATCGCGTGTTGCTCAAAAGCAAAATATTCGTCCTGAATGAACTTCCTTTATAAAGGAAGTTCAACACCTTTTCGTTGAATTTCTCTGGCTGTAAATTTAAATAAAGTTAAGAGTAAACATGCAGCAATTGCAAGGCTGATGCTATTACCTGCCCAAAAGCCAGCAGCGCCGTGGAAGAATTCAGGAACAAAGGATACATGGTTAAATGCCATGAGATATCCTCCAAGAAGTCCCACTCCCCATAAAGATCCAGCATAAATCAACATAGGCCAAAACGCTACTCTATAGCCTCTAAGGATAAAGGCAGCTGTGACTTGTAAAGCATCCGCCATTTGGTAGATTGCTATAAAGATAAACAACTTGTGTGCCATGAGTCGTGCTTCTGGTTTTGGTGAATACAAGTCTAATAAGAAGTCTTGAAGGAACCAAACAATCACTCCAAGGCAAACGCTAACAGTAGTGATAAACATGACTGCTGACCAGCCCACTTGTTCGGCATCAACAGTTTGCTTAGCACCAAGATGTTGAGCAATAACAGTCATTGTTGCAATCGATAAAGACAAGGGGATCATATATAAAACCGTGCCCATATTTGCAATGATTTGATGACCAGCTAGTACGCTCGTTCCAAAGCGGGCAATAAATAAAGCCATAAATGCGAAGGAAGTTACTTCGATGAGATAGCTAAAACCAATCGGAGCACCAAGCTTTAAGATATTCCAAATACGTGGCCAATTGGGTAGACTAAATTTAGAGAAAATTCCAAAGGGTTGATAACTTTTTTGAGTGCATATAAGGATAGTGATAGAAATCACCCAGAACCATTGCACAATTACTGAGGCGAGAGCACAACCCGGTCCACCCATTGCAGGAATTCCAAATCCTCCAAAGATAAATAAATAATTAAGAGGAATTTTTAAACAAAGTCCCATAACTTGCAATTTGGTAATCACTTTTGGTTTTGAAATTGCGTTATGAAGAGCCATATAGGTTCGCATAATCATTGTTCCGGGAGTTCCAAAAGCAAGGATCTCCAGATATAGACGAGCTTTGGCTTCAATGCTAGGTGATACATCGCCTAGAGCTATAAAAAGTCCTGGATGGAGTAAAACAAAAATACCAACGGCTGAGGTGCACATAGCAAGCCACAAAGTTTGGCGTGTATCTTCTCCGATTTCTAAGTATTTATTAGCCCCAAATAATTGTCCTCCAATTGAATTAAGTGCAGACAAAATACCTGTTAAACCAACATAAATACTGATAAATATGGAGGAGGCCATTCCTAGTGCTGCTAAATCATCAGTAGAGAATCTGGCTGTCATTGCTGTATCCATAACACCAAAAGTAATTACCGCAAGTTGACCCAAGAGAATGGGTATGGCTAAGTTCATGATTTTGGGAACATCACGTTGTAATTGTTGAAATTTACGTGAGAAAAATTGGGTCATAGAATTCCTAATTAGGGGGCAACTTTATACAGTTTTAAACGTTCATCTTTATCACTATCGCGGCGATCTTCCCAGATTAAGGAAATGCGTTGTTGATTTAGAATGGCCGAGGCTTTAGCTTCTTCGGAGGAGTGTGTCAGCATAAAATCACACTCAGGATTATCTTCAAGTGGTAAGCCAGTAAAGTAAACAAAGGAAGCTAGTTGAGCATCTCCTAGAAAACTACTATCAATACATTTGAAATTATTTGGTAGAGCTTTTGCAAATCGTTGAGCAACGGGCTTATACGTTTTTGCATAATTAATGGTAGGCAACCATAGGGTCATTAGTAACACCCACATTAATGTTGTTCCAGATGCTGAAATGACTAAACAACGCCAGATTACTTTTGGTGCGCGAGACATACGCCAACGAACAATTAAAATCCAAATGCTAGTGATGATGAGAGCGATGATCAAATCTACTAAGTGAAACTGTGCAACAAAACCAGGCAAGTAACGCGTTACATTATCTGCTGTAACACCCGGATATCCAGTTAATTTTGCAAACCAGATTAACCAAATAAATCCTGCTACAAGAGTGAACGATAGTAAGGAAAGCCAATCTATGAAGCTAATGAGACCGCGGCGCAAAAATGGTAATCCAAAGGCTGCCACGATTGCCATAGGGGGAATTAATAGCATAAGATAGCGTTCACTTAAATCCTGATTAAACAAAAAGAGGATAATTTCGGTGACAAGGATGCTACCTGGGATTGTTAAGTGTGTTGTGTTTAGACCTTGTCGTCCATTTTTGGCCCAGATGTAAAAACTCCAAAAACACAATGGCCAAACTGGCCATGTATAGCTCCAGAAATTAATGGTAAAAAACTCAAATGTATTTAGTGTTATGAAGCTTTTAAATTGAAAAACGCCCCACCAAACTTTCTGAGCTTCCTGAACTTGAGATGAGTTTGCATCTCCTAAAATCCAAAGTAATGGCCAAATACAAAGAATAGCTGACAAGCAAAGAAATAATGGAGTAGACCAAGCGACAATATTTTGTTTTCGTCTTAAATAAAAGCTATACAAAGATACTAGATATAAGAAAAGACATGTCCATAAATTACCGGATAGGGCGATGATACCAAGTGCGATACCTGCAATTAGTCCACCTTGCTTGGGTTTATCTAAGCCACGCATTGTCCCATAGAGTAAAAGGCTTACACCTAACAGTTCAACTACAAGAGGCGAAGCTTCATGTACGCGAATTGCAAGGCCGATACACGCCAAGAAAATGAGGAGAGCACCATCAGCTATTGTTTTACCGAATTCTTTTGGGCTTGGTTCGCCACCAAATGCAAATGCCATTGGTTGCACTTCGCTTCGTCTTGCTAATAAATAGGTGGAGTACCAAATAATCAAAGCGGTTCCTACAAAACACAAACCCGATATGAGGCGTGCTGCATTGATTTCGCCAATAATAGGACCTAAGTAATAAATAGATAAAGCACCGAGCCAATAGGGTAATGGGGTACCAACTAAAATATTTCTACCTAATATATGAGGAAATAACCAATCTTGGACTTGACCGTGCGCCAACATCCACATGACCCCAAATCCTTCAGCATCATCATTTTTCCAAGGGTCATGTTGGAATAATCCTGAGAGAGCATAAATTAAAGTTAGCGCGACCATAATGAGGCGCGGCATACTTGCTGTTGCTGCTGCTGTAAGCTTTAATGTTCTACTCATAGGAATAAAAAAGGCAGCCAACTGGCTGCCTTTGAATTAAACACAGAGGATTAACTCTTCGTAGAAGATTTACCACTTGCTTTTGAACCAAACTTTTGTTTGAACTTCTCAACGCGACCAGCAGTATCCATAATTTTTTGAGTACCAGTGTAAAAAGGATGTGACTCAGAGGATGTTTCGATTTTTGCGAGAGGATATTCATTACCATCTTCCCACTTGATGGTTTCACGAGTAGCGATAGTTGAACGTGTTTTAAAGCTGAAGTTATTAGATACATCAACAAAAACAACTTCTTTGTAATCTGGGTGAATGCCTGGTTTCATAAAATTTCCTTAAAAGTTGAGGTAGCCATTGCAAATCATTGAATTACAATACTTTCCCACGAAAACGATGATTATGACACAAAATGAACATTTTAGGGTGAGTATTTTCTAAAAACCCCCTTAAATTAGCCTCCGCGACGCATTAAGTCGAAGAATTCAGAGTTATTTTTGGTCGATTTAAGTTTGTCTACGATAAAGTTCATCGCTTCGATATCGTCCATATCGGACAATAGTTTACGTAATACCCAGACTTTTTGTAGGATATCCGGCTTAATGAGTAATTCCTCGCGGCGGGTTCCTGACTTGTTAAGATTGATAGCAGGATAGACACGGCGTTCTGCCAAGCGGCGTTCTAAATGAACTTCTAAATTACCTGTACCTTTAAATTCTTCGTATATCAGGTCATCCATTCGACTACCAGTTTCAATCAAAGCAGTTGCAATAATTGTTAGGGATCCACCTTCTTCAATATTTCTCGCTGCACCAAAGAAACGTTTCGGACGCTGAAGGGCATTAGCATCAACACCACCGGATAGAACCTTACCTGATGAAGGAACAACAGTGTTGTAGGCACGAGCTAAACGTGTGATCGAATCTAAAAGAATAATGACATCTTTTTTCATTTCAACTAAACGTTTTGCTTTTTCAATGACCATTTCGGCAACTTGAACGTGACGGACAGCTGGTTCATCAAAAGTAGAAGCGACTACTTCTCCACGAACAGAACGTTGCATTTCTGTAACTTCCTCTGGGCGTTCGTCAACTAAGAGAACAATCAAAATTGCATCTGGGTGATTGGTTGAAATAGCGTGAGCGACGTGCTGCATCATGACGGTTTTACCGGATTTAGGCGAAGCTACAATTAAGCCCCTTTGACCAAAACCGATAGGTGAAATCATATCGATGATTCGACCGGTTAAATTTTCTTCTGCCTTAATATCTCTTTCCAATTGCATTGGACGATCTGGATGCAAAGGAGTTAAGTTCTCAAACATAATGCGGTTTTTGAGAGCTTCTGGGGCAATACCATTAACTTTATCAACTTTAACTAAGGCAAAATAGCGCTCACCTTCTTTAGGTGTTCTGACTTCCCCCTCAACAGCATCACCTGTGTGCAAGTTAAAGCGACGAATTTGAGCTGGAGAAATATAGATATCATCTGGAGACGCTAGGTATGAAGACTCAGGGGATCTTAAGAAGCCAAATCCATCAGGAAGAACTTCTAGTACGCCATCACCAAAAACGGTCTCACCATTTTTCGCGCGATTTTTGAGAATTGCAAACATCAATTCTTGTTTGCGCATTCTTTGTGTATTCTCTATTTCGAGAGAGGCTGCCATTTCTAAAAGTTGAGAAACGTGCAAAATTTTTAATTCAGTGAGTTGCATAGTCTGGAATAGTTATATTGATAAAAGGTAAGCTGTTGAGCTATTAGGTGAGGTTTTAAAAAGTTCTAAATCTAAAAAAATGAATTGAGAAATTTAGGAAGTTTTGCCGAATGGCAGGAAAAGAGTTAAAACAAAAGTGTATTTATGAACAATCAATGGAAATGATTCTAACACTAGAAATCAAAAAGAAACAAATCCCCCCACTAAAAAACAACAGTGGGGGATTGTGATAATTACAGATGTGAATCGAGGAATGCTGTTAATTGTGATTTAGCAAGAGCCCCAACTTTTTGCGCAGCGATTTCACCGTTCTTAAAAAGGATCAAAGTAGGAATACCACGGATACCAAATTTCGCTGGAATTGCTTGATTTTCATCAACATTAATTTTAGCGATTTGAATTTTGTCGCCATATTCTTTTGCTACTTCTTCGAGAATGGGGGCAATCATTTTGCAAGGACCGCACCATTCAGCCCAAAAGTCTAACAAAACAGGTTTTGTTGATTTAACAACATCACTGTCAAAAGAGTCATCCGTAATATGTTTAATTGCTTCACTCATGCTGCTTCCTTCATAACATTGAATAGATAAAATAGTTTGGAGTTCGTATACGATTAGAGTTACATATAAATCTAATATTAGTTATATTAACCTAAAACGATTGATCTCTCTTGTTGAAGAAATAATTATTCATGACCATCACCGAAAAAGGTGTTTTACCAAACGCTGATGCACTGCAAAATATTGCAGACTTAATTTGGCAGCAGGCTTGTATCACAGGGCAAACTCCCTTAGTTCTTACATCTACCTTGGGGCCAATCCATCAGCTTCGTAAAATCCTACACAAACAGAGACCCAAAGATATAAATCTTGAAATTACATTTTTACCGCCAATTTATAGTGTGAATCAATGGCTTGAGCAATGTCCTGAGTTATTGGATTTTCCACCAGTCAAAACCACCATCGAAAGATGGGAAATGGTTTATGAGGAACTTCAAAAGCATAAAAAGATACAAAACCAATTTGGTGCAATTGGTGAGGGGGGGGGATGGGCATTAGCAAAATCTATTATTGAGGCATGTGATTTTTTAACTAAGTCAAATATTTCGTTTGCTTTTTATGATGTTCATCATAAGGAAAATTTTTATGAACAAGCTCAGCAAGAATTTGAAAAAACCTTAAAAGAATCCTACAAATCACTTGAATTTAATGTCGCCCAAGAGGAGGGCGAGTTGATTTTGGCATTTTGGAAATTTTTAAGCAATACCGAAGATCCTTTAGTTCGAGAGCGGATGGCTTATCAATTTAAAATTCAGTCACTATCTCAAACTAAGCTTGCCCCGCTCATATGGATAGAGATGGCAAAACCAAGCAAAACAATCCAAATTCTTCAAGACGAATTATTGGCGTTTTATGCACAACACCAAATTGTTTTAAAAATTGGGTTTGATTGGCAACAATCGGGGTTATGGCCAGAATGTATTTCTGGAAAAGTTTCAACTAATCTTGAAGAATACCG
Organism: Polynucleobacter sp.; assembly: GCA_036787315.1. GTDB lineage: Bacteria > Pseudomonadota > Gammaproteobacteria > Burkholderiales > Burkholderiaceae > Polynucleobacter. Next base: position 10,540 of record DAIQPR010000039.1, read on the forward strand.
AAAAGAGACCTTCAGCAATCGGCAAAAATATACTGATCATCAATGGCGAGTTATTGCACAGCCTAGTTTTGAAACGATGGCTTGGGCAGCATTGGTTTGCATTCATGAACATATTAGTGCGGGTCGTCAGCAAATAGCACTCGTCGCACAAGATAGATTAATTGCTAGAAGAATACGTGCTTTATTGGCAAGGTATGGCTCAAACATATCTATTAATGATCAAACTGGCTGGACTTTATCCACTACGAGTGCAGCAGCAGCAGTCCATAGTTATCTTGAGATACTCAAAGATTCGGAAGGTCCAGAATTGGGAACTTTAATGGGATTTTTAAAAAATCCTATGCTAGATTGGAAGGAAATACTTAAACCAATTCTGAAGGATCAAAGTATTGATATTGAAGACTTTGCATGGTGGATGGAAAGCAAATTACTTGCTAGTTCAGTTGGGATAGGGTGGACTGAACTTCAACATGTATTCGTGGAAAAATCGTTTTCCCGCCACGAACATCCTCTTGTTGAGATCTATAGTCCAATTGCGAAAGAACTTTTATTGTTGCTTGAGAGAAGATCTAAGGATTGGCAGCAGAAAAAAATACATTCTCAAGATTGGGTTTTAAAACTCGAAGAGGATTTACAAGCTTTTGGAATGTTCTTCAAATTAAGTGAAGATGCTGCGGGACAAATTATTCCTCGAGTAATTGAACAACTTAAATTACTGAATTTAAGTCGTTTAAATTTGACGGCTTGGATTAGTTTGTTTGATCAGTGTGTCGAGCAAGAAAATTTTGTTCAAAAATCTCCAAAAAAACAAATCCATATTGAAATGATTCCTATTTCAGGAATTCGATTAAGAACCTACTCCGCAGTTGTTGTCGTTGGATGCCACGATAAGCTTCTTCCACGGATTAAAGATCATGGATCTATTTTTTCTAAAGCTATGTTGTATGAGTTAGATCCTGAATTGCCGGAGGCGGAATATATACAACAGGCTAGGGATTTATCTCAATTGTTAACTTCCCATCAATATGTGGATTTACTCTGGCAAGAATATCAAAGAGCAGAGGAGAAAAATCGATTGAGCAATTGGTTATCTCGACTTCACATCGATATGCCCAATTTAGAGAAAAAAAAGATCCAACTTCCAACAAATTCTATTGATAAGAGCGATGTTTTTGCTTCAAAAACCAAGATTAGTGACTCAGTATTATTGCCTGATAAATTAAGTCCAAGCGCATACAAAGTACTTCGATCTTGTCCATATCGTTTTTATGTGAATTATTTATTGAAATTAAGTTCACCCAAAGCATTACGTGAAATAAATGAATTTGGTATTGTGGGGACCCTACTTCATGATATTTTGAATCAGTTTTATAAAGAATATCAGGGGAAAGAGTCATTTATTAGCAAGGCAGAAAAGCTGATTTGGATGGAAGAGCAATTACTGCAGATATCGCATATCAAATGGCAAGAGTTGATTTCAAAAGATGGCAAACTCATTGCTATGCAAGAAGAGTGGTTTGGTCATGTACCAGAGATTGTTGCATGGCAGATAGGGCTTGAAGAAAAGGGATGGAGTTTTTTTGAAGCGGAAAAAGATGTTGAATTCTTCCTTCAATTAGAAACTGGCGATTCCTTAAAAATCTATGGACGTGTTGATAGAGTCGATCGTAATGAAGATGGAAATTTACTTGTTCTAGACTATAAGTTCAAAAACGGCAAAGACTTATCTAATTTAAATAAAACTTTATGGGATGATCCGCAATTGCTAATCTACAGCAAGGCAATTTCATTGCTAAACCAAGAACGTGGTAATTTTGTTCAAGAAGCTTCATGGGTTAGTTTAGGAGAGGCAAGCATAGATAAAAGGAATTTATCTTTTGCTGTTACCACTGAAAAAATAGATGAGCTTGATCAAAAACTATTGCAAGATTTAAATCCTATCTGGAAAGGCCATATGATGCCAGCAAATGGCATTACCAAAACTTGTAATTACTGTGATGCTAGGGGTATTTGTCGTAAAGGGATGTGGCATGATGAATGAGCCATTAGAGCTTTTAGAGTGTAATCCAACAATAGCCTGTGACCCAGCAAATTCTGTGGTTGTTGAAGCCTGTGCAGGAAGCGGCAAGACCTGGTTATTAATTTCGCGTATCTTTCGCTTATTACTCAGTGACGTAAAGCCCAGTCAAATATTGGCGATTACTTTTACGCGTAAAGCGGCACAAGAAATGGAAGATCGTCTTGAGCAATTGCTTTACGAGATGTTTATTAAATCTGATGAAGAAGTAATTCAAGAACTAATAATTAGAGGTTTAGATTCTAGTCAAGCACAAACTCTTTTACCTAGGGCAAAAAACTTGTATCAAGAAATTTTATCTAATCCTCAAAAAGTATCATTCGATACCTTTCATGGTTGGTTTACCAAAATTAGTTCAGCAGCACCATTGAGTTCTAGCTTGGTTACAAATGGTGCTTTAAGAGAGGATCGAAAACGTTTAATTGATGAGGCTATGGAGCATTGGTGGTTCCATTTAGGTAGAGGTGAGGGGGAATTTAAAGCCCTTCTGCAAGAGTATTTAATAATGTTGAAGTTGGTCAGTAAAAGTGTACCAATGGATATTTTGCAGGGTTCAGCGAGTTTACTAGAACAATGGGGAACTTGGCAGCAATACCTTCATTCATTACCCAAAGGGATTGATCCCCTAGACGTATTGTCAGAAAAATTACCTCTTTTAAAACAAGCTAAGCCCTTAAGTGATTTACAAGACATTAGTAAATATAACTGGGACGGATTACAAGTTGCTTATGATTGTTACAGTCAAAGTAAAGCTTCAACAGATGAAAAGTTAGCAAAATTTTTAAAAGATCTTTTTGATTCAAGAGATTTTCAAAAGGGTGACGAGAAAATCATTAAGTGTTTAGAAATGGTTTTACGTTACCCATCAGAGCCTTTTAATATAAGGAAAAATGTTCAAGCTTGCTCTGGAGAATTAAAAAAGATCTTAAAGGCTTCAGATCGAGAAGATTTAATTGAGAAAATCCCAGAATATTTTGAATATTGGATTAATTTACTTGATCAAGAGAAAGCATGGCAAAAAGATAGATCCATGTTTGAATTAAACAAAGCATGGATTGCGCTTGGTTCATCGATCTCAAAGCATTTTAGGGAATATAAAGCTAATCATCGTATTCTAGATTTCAATGACTTGGAGATGAATGTAGCAGAACTCCTAAAAAGTGAGGATTTAGCTAATTACATCCAAGTTCGTTTAGATGCCAAATATAAGCATATATTGATTGACGAGTTTCAAGATACTAATCCTATTCAGTGGATGATTCTGAAAGCTTGGTTTAGTGCTTACGGAGTAAATAGTGATTCACCAAAAATATTTATAGTGGGGGATCCAAAGCAATCAATTTACCGTTTCAGAAAAGCTGATTCTAGGATTTTCACGCAAGCGCAAAAATTTATGAGGTCGAAATATGGTGCAAAATTACTTGCTAAAAATGAGACTAGACGTAATCCCCAAGAATTGATCAATGTATTGAATGATGTATTTGAACGTGAAAAACTAAATCATTCAGGTTTTCGATTTGATCAACATTCAGCGATAACAAAGCAACCCAATCCTGAGTTAAATCATGAAGTCTTTTGTTTAGACTTGGTTCCATCATCTTCTGCCGAAGCTGAGCCAGAAAACCGTAATCCTCTAAGCACTCCAATGCGTGATTCACAAAAAGGAGGGAAAAGTTTACAAAGTTACCATGAGGCACGTTGCGTAGCTCAGATTATTCAATATTGGTTGAGTACTCGCAAAGTCCCTGACGAGAAGGGTAACATGCGCTCTGCTCGGTTTAGTGATTTTTATATTCTGGTAAGGTCAAAGACCCATATTCTTCAATTAGAGAGAGCTCTGCGTGATTTTGGATTGCCATACCAAAGTCCTCGCCAAGGTGGTTTATTACAAACTTTGGAGGCAGAAGATATTCAGGCATTACTCCAAGTCTTATTAACCCCAAGTAATAATCTGGCTTTGGCACATGTTTTAAGAACTCCTATTTTTTCTTGTTCAGAAAATGATTTACAAATGCTTGCCATTAAAGCGCAAGGTAGATCTTGGTGGCATGCCATGCCTGAAACAAAATCTGAGTTAATGCAGGAAGCCCATCAATTATTACTTTCGTGGAGAACACTAGCTAATCATTTACCAGTACATGATTTATTAGATTTAATCTATGAACAGGGTCATTTGTATGAGCGATATTCTGCTTGCAGCCCTGATTTGATGCAAACTAAAACTATTGCAAATTTAGAAGCTTTCCTAAAGTTGGCTTTGGATACAAACGGTGGGCGATATCCGTCCCTGAATAGTTTTATTGATGAATTGAGAGTTTTGTCAAAAGGTAAACAAACCGAAACACCTGATGAAGGTGATATTGTAGAGACGGTTGATGAGGACATATCAGAGTCAGATCTTCAACAGACTGCAGTCAAGATAATGACAATTCATTCGGCAAAGGGTCTAGAGGCACCATTTGTATTTATATTAAACACAAATGATAAACCCAAATATATGGATAAATCCGGTGTCTTAATGGATTGGCCACCGGAATTAGACTCACCAAAACTTATGTTTGTCCATCATGAATCACTCTTAAATGATCAACTTCAATTGGTACGTCAAGAAGAAAAAAGTATTTATGATTTGGAAAATATAAATTTGCTGTATGTTGCCATGACGAGAGCAAAACAATGTCTTGTTGTAAGTGGGTTAGAGAAAAGGGGAGACGAAAGAATTGAGGCAGGTTCTTGGTATGAAAAACTAGTTAATGCTAGTGTCGAAGTAAAAAAAATCGAGGATGTAATTCCAGAGGAATTTATTAAATCAGTAAAAATTGAGACTAGTGAAAAATCTGTTGCTCTTCAACGAACTTTCTTAAAAATTCCACCTCTTAATTTTCAAGAAAAAATAATTCTAGAAGATGAGGAGGAAAAAACTTTTGATGATCCCCATAACCCCTCTAAACCTAATCCTGATTTGTTATTACTGGGAACGACCGTACATCACATTCTCGAAAGTTTAACCAATAAACGACTTTCCTCAAAAGAAGAGCTCAAAATGCCTAGTGACTCTCAAGTTAGATCTTGGTTGGGTTTATCTCAAGAGCTTGCTGAGAAATCAATAGCTATCGTGCAGAATATTTTGTTTGCTGATCAGTTGCGAGAGTATTTTTATGGATCTCATATTAAGGCTGCATGGAATGAGTTAGTTTTGATGGACGATCAAGATGTGATGTCCAAAATTGATCGTTTAGTTGAGTTTGATGATCAAG
>DAIQPR010000205.1:0-3475 GCA_036787315.1 Polynucleobacter sp.
AAAGTCTAGTTATTAATGGAATTATTGCGGGGCTTGGAGGGGTATTAGTATTTCTTCCTCAGATATTAATACTGTTCTTCTTTATTTTGATTCTGGAAGAAAGTGGGTATCTACCACGCGCTGCTTATATATTAGATCGGATTATGGGATTTGTTGGACTATCTGGAAGATCATTTATTCCATTGCTATCAAGTTTCGCTTGTGCGATACCTGGCATCATGGCAACCAGAACAATTTCTAATGTTAGAGATAGGATGGTAACTATCCTCATTGCCCCTCTCATGACATGCTCGGCACGCTTACCTGTTTATGCACTTTTAATAGGTGCATTTATTCCAAGTAGGCAATTTAAGTTTGGAATTGAATTACAAGGTTTAGTGCTATTTATTTTGTACTTAATGGGAATTTTAGGAGCCATGATTGTTGCATGGGTACTAAAAAAATTGACTAATAAAAAGGAAAGTTTTCACCCATTAATGATGGAACTTCCTAATTATCACCTGCCAAGTATTAAAAATATTGCAATTGGACTTTGGCAAAGAACAGTCATTTTCTTAAAAAGAGTTGGTGGAATGATTATGTTTTTAACCATAGCATTGTGGTTTCTTGCTAGCTATCCGAATCCTCCTATTGGCTCCACAGGACCAGCAATTGAGTATAGTTTTGCTGGAATGTTAGGAAAATTACTAGCGGTTGTTTTTGCTCCAATAGGATTTAATTGGGAAATTAGCATTGCGCTAGTGCCAGGCTTGGCGGCTAGAGAGGTGGTAGTTAGTTCACTAGCTACGGTTTATTCATTGGCAGGACAGGCTACAAATACAGAAGAGGCCTTGGTGCCGCTTATTCAACAAGGATGGACGCTAGCAACAGCTTTGTCTCTATTGGCTTGGTTTGTGTTTGCTCCGCAATGTTTATCAACTATAGCTGTGGTAAAAAGAGAAACTGGGGGTTACAAAATACCTTTGATAATGTTAACTTATTTGTTCACATTAGCTTACCTAGCCTCTTTTATCACTTACCGTGCGGCTATCTTTTTTGGCTTAAATTAAAAGTCGAATCAATTACCAAGAGCTATTGGATTTTCAGGGTGATTACACCACTCACTCCAACTTCCCGCATAGAGCTTGGAACCATGTAATCCAGCGATTTCCATTGCAAGAAGGTTATGACAAGCCGTAACACCTGAACCACATTGATGGACAATAGATTCGGGATTTTTAACAAAAGATAAAAACTCCTTTTTAAGTTCAGATGAGGACTTAAATAGATTTTGATCATTTAAATTTAATTTATAAAGTCGATTTAATGCACCAGGTATATGTCCAGCAACTGGATCAAGAGGTTCTACTTCTCCTCTATATCTTTCTGAAGCTCTGGCATCGAGAACTGTAAATATTGGCGCTTGAATATTTTTCTGTATATCAATCATCTTAACGAGACCATCGAATTTAGAAGAATCGATTTCTTGTAAAGTAGGTTGAGGTTCTTCTATTAATGTAGATACATCACCTCCAAAATTTACCCAATTAGAAAATCCACCATTTAATATTCTTACATTATTCAAACCAACAGCTTTCAACATCCACCACATTCTTGCAGAGTAAATATTTTCTTGTTGATCATAAAGAATGACAAGGGTCGATTTAGAAACACCTAATTTAGAAATTGTTGAGGACCATACTGACGGCTCAGGTAGGGGGTGTCTTCCTAGAAGAGGATTTTTACCACCAGAAAGATCTTTTTCCAAATCAACATAGACTGCCCCAGGAATATGGCCCTGAAGATAAAGTTCAAGCCCTTTTTTTACATTAGCAAGATCAAATCTACAATCAAAAATAGCAAAATCTTTTGAATTCAATTGTAAAAGTTGATTTAACTCCTCAGGTGATATTAGATAGTTATGATTCGTCATAAAAAGAATATATAAAAGTATTGAAGAATGATTAAACTATAGTTGATTTGCTAACAACTGTAATCTTTTTAAAGGTTAAATGTAATTGTTATGTTCATACGTACCCTAGTATTGCTAATCATATTTTTCTCTAATACATCCATGGCTATTGAAGAACCAAAATACAATGTGACTGATCAAGAAACTCCTTTCGAAATAAGAAAGTATGAACCAGTCCTCATTGCAGAAGTTTTTGTGGAAGGTTCCAGAGATGAAGCCTCGAATAAAGGATTTCGCCTTATTGCAGATTTTATATTTGGGAATAATGAAGGCTCCCAAAAAGAATCTCAAAAAATTGCGATGACGGCTCCTGTAGTTGTGGAGCCTACTAATGATTCAAAAAAAATTGCCATGACTGCACCAGTAACAATCGACCAATCTGATGAAAAAGCTTGGAGGGTACAGTTTGTGATGCCTAAAGAATATACTTTAGAAACTTTACCTAAACCTAAAAATTCTCTAGTTAAGATTCGTGAGATACCTAGCAAATATTATGCGGCAATGATTTTTTCAGGATTAAATAATCAAGAAAAAATTGAGAATAATACAAAGCTTCTTAAGCAGTGGATAGAATTAAAAAACTTACGCCCTATTGGGACTCCTCAGTTAGCAAGATACAACCCTCCTTGGACACTCCCACCATGGAGAAGAAACGAAATACTAATAGAAATTACGCCACCAGCTAACTAAATATTCCCATTCTTCGCTTTGCGTGAGCGTGAACACCATTTGATAATGCCCACCGAACAGGTTTCGCCATGAGCAATATAGATTGATTTAAGAGTTTTCTTTCTAAATCGTTAGGTTTTTGACGGCCCATTACTTGATAAGCCCAATCAGGTAAATTATAAAAACCAGCTTTAATAATTAATTTATTTAAAAAGTAGGTATTAGGCTTTGATGGAAAATTTTCTAACAATTCAACAACCCATTTTGCACGATCGGAAAACTCCAACTCAGGAAGATACGAATAGATTGCATTTTCAGAATCTGCTTTCGTAATAGCAAAGTAATCGGCTCCATTTGCATCAAGGATTTGGCATCCTAACTCTTTGGAGATAGAACTCATTTCAAAAAAATATTGATTTTGATCGGACAAAGAAATATTAGAATCCACATAAATTCTGTGTGCATTTAAAAAACTATATGCTTCTGTTAGATGAACCCAATAGAGAAGATTTGGATCGCTTACTTCGTATTTCCTACCATCAGGTAGAGTGCCCTTTAGTGCAGCGTGTATTTTTTTAACTCTCATAATGGCTTGTGTAGCCATTTGAGTATTCCCATATGTTGTTGCAGCTATAAAGTAAGCTGTTCGTCCAAGGCGTCCTTTAAGATCTTCCCTAAATGATGAATGATCCCAAACTCCAGCAAGAGCAGATGGATGTAAAGCTTGAAGGACTAATGAACTGATACCACCAATCATCATGGATATAAAGTCTCCATGGACTTTCCAAACCATTGAATCAGGACCAAAAAGTCCTGGATCACCTGGGGGATATAAAAAGTCGGTTGGAGGTTTGC
>DAIQPR010000040.1:0-15467 GCA_036787315.1 Polynucleobacter sp.
TTCCGAGAGCCGTACATCGATGTTCACAGACTGGCAAACCAATTTGGATAAATTGCTGAATTAAATCAGAGTGTTTACTAGGTAACCAGCTTGAGGGTAATAATTCTCCAAGCCCATAAGTAAAAAAAGACAAACTTCTTTGTGCAGTAATTTTAGGATCAAGTTGCCTTAAACTTCCCGCCGCAGCATTGCGAGGATTTGCAAACTCCCTTAAACCATTCTTTTTTTGCTCTTCATTTAATAATCTAAAATCCTCGTGCGTCATAAAGACCTCCCCCCTAACCTCAATACGTTGAGGAATATTGGTGCCTTTTAACTGATGAGGTATTGCAGATATTGTTTTAACGTTATCAGTGACATTCTCTCCAACAGATCCATCGCCTCTTGTAGCTGCTCTTACTAAAAAACCATTTTCATAAAGAAGAGAAATAGCAAGGCCGTCAAACTTTAACTCGCAAGAATATTCAATATCATGAAGCCCTAAAGCTTCTTTGCAACGTTTGTCAAAATTAATTAACTCGGGTTCCGTCAATGCATTGTTCAAGGAAAGCATCGGCGTTCCATGCGTAACAGGAGAAAACACCTTGTTAGAGTACCCCCCTACTTTTTGAGTGGGAGATCGAGGGTTGATTGAATGAGGAAACTTATTTTCAATCTCTTTGATTTCATTGACCAACTCATCATATTGGGCATCAGAAACAATTGGATTGTCTTCTAAATAATATGCCTGATCATGAGAAGCAACTTGATCTATAAGCCATAAATAGCGTTGGGCGATTTCTTCGTCCATAAAAACTAACTAAATAGTCTAGCTGCAGATCCACTACCCGGTGGTATTAGACGTTCAGTCATCATCTGATAAATCGGCTCAAGCTGTGCAGATATTAAATCAATCGAATCTTTTTCTAACACATGCCCGTTGTCATCAAGAACCTTACCATCTAGCTCATTTGCTACAGCTATAGCAACTTCAAACATTTTAGAAAATGCATTTAACTCTTTCGGCACCAAAGGAACATCCATTGCAAATAATATGCTTTTAGCGCGATGAGTTTGTAAATCATCCGTTAAAACATTCAGATTAGGCATTTGTGCTTTAAAAATCAAATAATTTTGACTAAAGTAGTTAAAAGATAATCCATCTCTCGATAAAACAAAACCATTTTTATTAAGAGAAGTTTCAACATCTTTTATCGCCCAACTGATCATATTAGGAACTAAATTGAGACTCAATTGAACGTCACATTGAACTGCAAAATGGTCTAAATCCTCAGCCTGGGAAAGGACTTGTGAAATTGGTGGCAAATCAATTTCCGCGTCAATGTCTTGAGCAAGTTGTGATGCAAGACCTAAAAATTCAGCTAAATCATCCTTACTAATTGGACCTCTTCGATTAGCAAGTTGCATACTTAACTGGAGTTCACGATATTCATGATTATCATCAACCATTTCCCAAACCTGTTTATCACCATCTTCAGACAATCCCTCAAAGGCAATTCTATAAATTGGGTTTGAGGGCCAATGTGATATTTTTTCAATAACCTCTTGTCCTTTGATTAGCAATGTAAATCTCAAAGAGACAACACAATCAATATTAGGATCCATGCGTGAAACATATGTTTCGGTTTGACTAAGGTTATTGGTTGAAGAATTAGAGCTACTTTCGCTGGAAATAACTTCACTTATATTTTCAGTTGGAACCGATTCAACCTTGTCCAATTGATTGTTTTCCTCAATGGGACCTAAATGAGGTTCACGCATTTCTTGAGATTCTAAAGTGTCTTGAATGGCCGCTTTAGAAATATTTTCCATCATACGTTTTTTTAATCTCAAATTTCTCAAGAAATTATTCAAAATCAAAAAAAAGATGATGACCGCACCAACAATATATAGCGCTTTTTGAAGATCTAGCTGTTCTTTCAATTGCAAAAAACTTTCCGGCATTTTATCCACTTTGGGTCAATGCAGTGGCAGCTTGTAAGTCAACTGCTACAACTCTAGATACCCCCTGCTCTTGCATCGTAACACCAATCAATTGATTGGCGATTTCCATCGTAATTTTATTATGAGAAATAAACAAAAATTGTGTTTTTTGCGACATTTTGGCAACAATATCTGAATATCTTGCTGTATTTGCATCATCAAGCGGTGCGTCAACCTCATCCAACAAGCAAAAAGGAGCCGGATTGAGTTGAAATAACGAAAACACTAGCGCAATAGCAGTTAAAGCCTTCTCTCCACCAGATAACAAATGAATCGTTGTGTTCTTCTTGCCAGGAGGTTGAGCCATAACCTGGACACCAGAATCTAAAATTTCCTCACCAGTCATGACTAATTTAGCGTTTCCACCTCCAAATAAAGCTGGGAATATTTGTGAAAACTGGCTATTTACTTGATCAAATGTATCTTGTAATAAAGTTCTTGTTTCAGAATCGATACGCATTATGGCATCTGTCAAAGTCATCATAGCTTCGTTCAAATCTGCAGACTGCGCATCTAAAAAGCCTTTTCTCTCTCTTGATGTCTTTAACTCATCTAAAGCCGCCATATTGACCGGCCCTAATGAGTCTATTTGTTGTTGCAACTGATTTACTTGAGACTGTAAAGCTGAGACTTTAATAGCTGGATCAACTTTCGTTTTAAGTTGTTCAATATCTGCATTTTTATCATTTAATAATGTTAAAAATTGCTCTACTGTTAATCTCGAAGCCTGCTCCTTTAACTGAGCAGCAGTAATTTTCTCCCGAAGTGGTTCTATTAATTTCTCCAAAACCATTCTGTTTTCATCGGTACTTCTAATCTCAAACATCAACTCATCAAATATCGTCCTTGCTTGAGCTAAATTGCTCTCACAAAGCGAACGACTCTCTAGAAGATTTTGTAACTCTTCCTGATGATTGTTATTGGAGTATTGAGGTAACTCTTTTTGAACATTTTCTATCGTGGATTTAATTTGCTCCATTTGCTCCGTCGACATTCTCATCTCGTTTTCAAGATCTTTTTGTCTTTGGAAAAGTGTTCTTAATTCAAACGCTGCCTCTTGAGCTTTTGAAGACAAATCTTTGTGTAAACGTAGAGCTTCATCTCTTGATTGTGTTAAGTTTTGATGATCAAGGTTGGAAGCATCAAAGTTATTTTTCGCCAAAATAATATCTTGCTCAAGATTAACTACCTCAGAATTTAATAAATCCAAAGAAGAAGTCAAAGTATCTAAGGACTGCTGAGTCTCTTGAATCATCCCCTGCAACTGAGAAGCTTTAGAAGCATATTCCTGCTCCGCCTGCTCAAGCTGCATCTTTTCCATTTCAAAACGATGGGCATCTTTAACCGTCTGTTCAGATGCTAATCGATCATTAACTGCTTGCTGGTGAGCTGACTGATAAAGTGATTGTCTTCTGGCATGCTCACTCTGAGCCTCTTCTAATATTAATTCCTCAGATTTCACTTGAAGCTCTAAACCCTCAATCTCTTTCGCACGAGCAATCAAACCTGCTTGCTCATTATCCTGAGCATATAACTGAATTCCAACTCTAGAAACGATATGTCCTGATCTTGCAACAAATAAACCACCTGGTGGTAATTCGTTTCTCTTTGCAATACCTTCTTGCACAGAATCTATTACAAAAACGTTTAACAACCACTCTTGTAATGGTTGCATTAAAGCCAAATCTTTGATTTGAATACGACTCATCAAAGGCGTTAAATTGCCTTGCGAAATAGTTTTTGTAGAGGATAAATCGGAATTAGTTTCAAACCACGCAACTCTTCCTGGAGGATTTTTTTCTACATACTGTATTGAGTCGCTTAAATTTGCTGTTTGTATCGCTCCGATTCTTTCCCTTAGAACAGACTCAATTGCAGATTCCCAGCCATTTTCCACCTGAATTTTTTGCCACAATCTTGGCAAAGATTGCAATTGATGCTGATCTAGCCAAGGACGAAGCTTTCCTTGTGAAAGAACCCTTTCTTGAATACCTTTTAAAGCAGCTAATTTAGCTTGAGTTTGACTTAGTGCTTGGTTAGCACTTTGTAAAACCTGTTGAGACTCTTGCCTTTGTTTGTCTGCAATCGGTAAAGCAGCCTCAGAACTTTGCATATCAATTTGAGCCTCATCTCTCTTCTTCAAAGCTCCTATGCTTCGATCGATGGCAAGCTGTAAACCCTCTGTGTTAGGTTTGATGAGTTTTTCAAAATCTATGTTCAGTCTTGTTAGTCTTTGATGCGATTGTTCAATTTGTGACTTAGTACTATGAATTGAAGAATTTTTAATCGCTTTTTGTTTTTCTACATCATTTAACAAGTTACGCAAGTGATTGACTTGATCTGCTGAACTCCTCCAAGATTGATCAATCTTTGGCAACTCAGCCTCATGCTCGAGTAATTGCGATTTACATGCCTCATCATTAACTTGAGCTAGCTTAATTTTCTCTAAAATTTGCTCAAACTGTTCATTTGCTCTGTCAAATTGAACTTGCCAACGAAGCACTTGACTCTCTAAATCCTCAAGTTGGTTTTCTAGACGAATCTTTGATTCATTCGCAAATTTAATTTCTGACTCTATTTTGGAAATACTTGCGTTAACTTCGTATAAATCACCCTGGGCTTGAGATACATTGTTTTGTAAATCATATTGCAGAGATCTCTTTCGTTCTAGCTCTGACTCTATAGAACGAACCTTAGAAAATTTTTCTTCAATATCATTCTGAAGTTGGGAAATAATATCTAACTGCTGACGCTGTATTTGCTCACCCTCTTGCATTCTCATCAACCACAACATTTGTTGTTGCTCATGCATGCTTTGAGAGTATTCCGTAAATTTCTGTGCAACTTCGGCTTGTGACTCAAGTTTTACTAATTGAGCATCAAGCTCACGCAAAATATCTCTAACCCTAGTGAGGTTTTCTTGCGTATCTTCAAGGCGACTCTCAGTTTCTTTACGGCGTTCTTTATATTTCGAAACACCTGCAGCCTCTTCAAGGAAAACACGTAACTCTTCAGGTTTAGATTCAATAATTCTTGAAATAGTCCCTTGACCAATAATCGCGTATGCACGTGGTCCAAGTCCAGTACCCAAGAACATATCCTGAATATCTTTTCTTCTAACAACTTGCTGATTAATCAAATAGTTAGAAGCACCATCTCGTGTCAATACTCTCTTGACAGAAATCTCTGCATATTGAGCCCACTGACCTTGTGCTTTACCATCAGTATTGTCAAAAACTAACTCAACACTAGCCCTTCCAGCAGGTTTACGCAAACCAGAACCATTGAAAATCACGTCTTGCATCGATTCACCACGCAATTCGCTAGCGCGAGACTCTCCAAGCACCCATCTTACGGCGTCAATAATATTGGATTTTCCACAACCATTCGGTCCAACAACACCAATAAGTTGTCCAGGTAGATCAAAGTTTGTCGGATCTACGAAAGATTTGAAGCCTGCTAATTTGATTGATTTGAGTCTCACAACAATTTACTTTTTCATTGGTAAAGCATGATGATATCAATATTTGTAATTGTTTCGAAGTTTTTAACCGAATCACCCACAAAGATATAAAATATTCTCTCTAATAAAATTAATCTATTAACTTAACAATTCCACACTATGACTCCAATCGAACAGTTACAACAAATTATTGATAATGCATGGGAAAACCGCGCACAAATTACAAATCAGAATGCTTCCCAAGACCTTCGCTCAAGTGTTTCAGAAGTCATCGAAGGACTTAATAATGGGAAATTACGTGTAGCAACTAGGGAGTCCGTAGGTGTTTGGACAGTTCATCAGTGGGTTAAAAAAGCAGTTCTCTTGTCCTTTAAGCTTCAAGATAATGAAATCATGTCCGCAGGCGGATTTACACAATTTTTTGACAAAGTTCCAACTAAATTCGAAAAATACACCCATGAAGATTTTGTGAATGGCGGCTTTAGAGTAGTTCCTCCAGCAGTAGCAAGAAGGGGATCATTTATTGGTAAAAATGTAGTTCTCATGCCCTCTTACGTAAATATTGGTGCTTATGTTGACGAAGGAAGTATGGTTGATACATGGGCCACGGTTGGTTCATGTGCCCAAATTGGAAAAAACGTCCACTTATCAGGTGGCGTAGGAATCGGTGGTGTTTTAGAGCCAGTTCAAGCTGGACCAGTCATTATTGAAGATAACTGTTTTATTGGAGCTCGCTCAGAAGTTGTTGAAGGTGTTGTGATTGAAGAAAACAGTGTGTTGTCGATGGGCGTATACATAGGCCAAAGTACAAAAATTTACGATCGCGAAACTGGTGAGATTCATTATGGCCGAGTTCCTGCTGGTTCAGTTGTAGTTCCGGGCTCACTTCCTTCAAGCGATGGCAAATATAGTTTATATGCTGCAGTGATTGTTAAAAAAGTTGACGCTCAAACAAGAGCTAAAACAGCAATTAATGAACTTCTTAGAGACTAATAATAACTATGGCTTTTACCTTATTCGGAATTCCGAATTGCCAAACTGTTAAAAAAGCACGTGATTGGTTAAGCGAAAATAAAATCGACTACGTGTTTTATGATTTTAAAAAAAACGGAGTTTCCAAAGAACTCATTGACTCATGGCTTGAGCAATATGAAATTACTCAGATTTTGAATAAGTCAGGAATGACCTATAGGAATCTTTCCGAGGAACAAAAATTAAAATCTCAAACAGTTTCTGGCGCAGTTGATCTCTTAATTGAATTTCCAAGTATGATCAAAAGACCTATACTGGATAATGGTAAAAACATAACTGTTGGCTTTAAAGAAGATATTTATCACGAGGTCCTTAAAAATTTATGAGTAATTCGCTGACTCCAACGCAACTTCTTGCCCAAGGGTTAATTGCTCATCCCTCAGTAACTCCACAAGATGGTGGGATACAAAATCTTATAGCCAGTCGCCTTAAGCTTTTAGACTTTAGCTGTGAAACTATTATGAGTGGCCCTGATGATTTCAGAGTAACAAATTTGTGGGCCGTTCGCAGAGGTAAAGGTGCAGTTGCAGGTTCGCCTTGCCTCGTATTTGCTGGACACACTGACGTTGTTCCTCCCGGACCATTAGATAAATGGGATACCGATCCATTTATTCCACTTATTAAAGATGGACATTTGTTTGGTCGAGGTGCAGCTGATATGAAGAGTTCCTTAGCGGCATTTGTAATCGCCACAGAAGAATTTGTGAATCGTTATCCAGATCATGAAGGTTCAATTGCGTTCCTCTTAACAAGTGATGAAGAAGGTCCAAAAAACACAGATGGCACTGTAGTGGTTGTAAATAAGTTACATGAAAGAAAAGTCAAATTAGATTACTGCATAGTTGGTGAACCAACTAGTTCCGAAAAATTTGGTGACACTATTAAAAATGGACGGCGCGGTTCACTTTCAGCAAGACTTACCGTAAAAGGTATTCAAGGCCATGTTGCTTATCCTCACTTGGCTAAAAATCCAATCCATATTGCCGCACCAGTCCTAGCTGAACTAGCAGCAATTGAATGGGATCAAGGTAATGAATATTTTCCTCCAACAACTTGGCAAACCTCTAATTTTCACTCAGGCACTGGGGCTTTCAATGTAATCCCTGGCGAGGCAACTATAGACTTTAATTTCAGATTTGCAACATCAAGCACTGCTGAAAGCCTCATAACAAAAGTAGAGAATATTCTCAAAAAACATCAACTTGATTATGAAATTTCGTGGAATCAAGGCGGTGAACCATTTCTTACACCCAAAGGAACTTTGTGTGATGCATTGAGCATTGCCATTCAGGAAGAAGTTGGCGTAACTCCAGAATTATCAACAACTGGGGGTACAAGTGATGGTCGCTTTATTGCTAAAATTTGCCCTCAAGTTGTAGAATTTGGCCCTATTAATGCATCCATTCATAAGGTGAATGAAAACGTTAATCTAAATGACATTGAGTCATTAAAAAACATCTATCTTCGTACCCTCGAAACTTTAATTTGTAACTAGTGACAAATTCAGAATTAACTTTTAATCAAGCATGTGATGCAATAGGCGACTTATTGTCGAATGCAAAGCTCTCTTTTGGACATGGAGCTCCTGATGGTGATAGCGAGGCCTTATGGATTTTGGCACATTGCATTGATATTCCCCCTGTATCTGCCCTTGATGTTCTTGAAGACCCATACCCTAATGAAGCTTATGAAAGAGCTATCTCTATTGCTAAACTAAGGATGGAGAGTAGAAAGCCTCTAGCCTATATATTAGGAGAAGCGTGGTTAATGGGATACGATTTCATCTCAGATGAAAGAAGTATTGTTCCAAGGTCATTTATCGCTGAACTCATTTTTGATGACTCTCTGGAGTTATACATCCCAAGCAATGGGAACGCGCTCGACCTTTGCACTGGAAATGGGTCCTTAGCAATTTTACTTTCACTCTATTACCCAGATATCCAAGTCTGTGGGACAGATATTAGCAAATCTGCTCTTGAGCTTGCTGAGCTAAATGTAAATAAATATGATCTTAATCATAAACTTAAGTTATTTTGTGGTGATTTGTTTGAAGCACTTCCCCCACCATCAAGTTTTGATAAGTTTGATTTGATTTTGTGTAACCCACCATACGTTAACTCACACTCTATGAGCCAATTACCTCAAGAGTATTTGTATGAACCCCATATTTCCCTTGCGGGGGGTGATGATGGTATGTCCATTGTTCATAAAATCATTAACCAAGCAAAAAACTACTTAAATAAAGATGGTGTGATTGTCATTGAAATTGGCAATGAGTATCAGAATTTTCAAAAAATATACCCAATGCTAAAAGTAAATTGGCTTGAAGTTTCCGCCGGAAATGAACAAGTTTGCTTGATACATTATGAGGATTTACCTTAATATCTAACTTGAATAATTAGGTATACAATAATTTTCTAATGTTCTTACTCAAAGGAAATGGGACGCTTATGAACCTTTTACAAAAACTATTTTTATCCTTAACAAGTTTCACGATATTATTTTCAAGCACTATTGCTAAAGCTGATGAGTATCCAGCCAAGCCGATAACAATTGTTGTTCCATTTTCAGCAGGTGGGCCAACTGACGCCGTAGCAAGACTTCTTGCAGTACCAATGACCAAATATTTAGGTCAAACAGTGATTGTTGAAAATACTGTCGGTGCAGGTGGAACAATTGCTGCAAATAGAGTTGCAAAATCTCCAAAAGATGGCTACATGATGCTCTTACAACATATCGGTATCGCTACAGCCCCTGCTCTATATTCCAAACTCCCATATGACACACTAAATGATTTTGAATACATTGGACAAGTAGTCAACGTACCAATGACATTGATCGGTCGTAAAAATTTACCCGCCAAAGACTTTAAAGAGTTATTAGCTTATATTAAAAAAAATAAGGATAAGGTAACTCTTGCTAATGCTGGACCTGGTGCAGTTTCTCAACTTTGCGGTATGCTTTTTACAAGTCAAGTTGGAATTCCCCTAACTCAAGTTCCTTACAAAGGAACTGGACCTGCTATTACAGATATCCTTGGTGGACAAGTAGATTTATTATGTGATCAAACAACAAATACTTTAGCTCATATCAAAGCGGATAAAGTAAAACTATATGGAACTACAACTATCAAACGTTTAAGTAGCCTTCCTAATGTTCCAACTTTGAATGAGCAAGGTTTGAAAGGATTCCAAATTGTGGCATGGCATGGAATGTATGTTTCAAAAGGAACACCTGCTCCAATTACAGAAAAACTCAACGGTGCTCTTAAATTTGCACTAGCAGACAAAGACGTTAAAGCTCGTCTAGATGAGCTCAATGTTGAAATAGCGCCTCCTGAAGATGTCACTCCAGCAGGATTAAAGCGTCAAGTTGAAGCTGAAGTCAAAAAATGGGGCCCTATTATTAAAGCCTCAGGTTCTTATATTGATTAATCGATAATCAATATCAACTAAAAAGGAAGCATAGGCTTCCTTTTTTATTTGTTTTCTATGAGAATAGACTCAAACATGAGCCTAATTTTGGGAGGAATAGAAATTGGTTTTTGCGTTTTTCTATCAACATAAACGTGAGTGTAAATACCCAATGCAGACAGTGTGTTTTCATCGTTTTTAAAAACTCCAAGACGATAAGTTACACTCGAATTACCAATCTTTTCTACACTCAAGCCAACAGTAACGGTATCCGGGAATGCAATTGATGCAAAAAATTGGCATTGATTATTAACAACCAATCCAACAACTTCACCATTCTCAAAATCTAGAAGTCCATGCTCAATTAAATTTTGATTAACCGCAGTATCAAAATAAGAAAAATATACAACATTATTGACGTGATGATAAACATCGTTATCAGACCACCTCGTTGTTATATCGACGAATTTAAAGAAATCATTTCGAGTTAAATTTGGAATAACTGGCATATTACATATCTTTAATAATTTGCAAAGCTTCTTCTATTCTTTGAACACCAATAATTTCCATATTAGCAAATTGAGATTGCTTAGGAATATTTCCTTTAGGAATAATTGCTTTTTTAAAACCTAATTTGTCAGCTTCCTTCAATCTCTCCTGCCCTCTTGGACATGGTCTAATCTCACCCACTAAACCAAGTTCGCCAAAAACTACCAAATCCTTTGGCAATGGCTTATTTTTAAGAGAAGAATAAATTGCTAATAAGACCGCTAAGTCAGCTGCTGGTTCGTTAATTTTTACACCACCAACAGCATTCAAAAAAACATCTTGATCAAAACAAGCTATACCTGCATGTCTATGTAAGACAGCCAACAACATAGCTAAGCGATTCTGTTCAAGACCAACTGTTAAACGTCTTGGATTAGGTACATGAGACT
Organism: Polynucleobacter sp.; assembly: GCA_036787315.1. Lineage (GTDB taxonomy): Bacteria > Pseudomonadota > Gammaproteobacteria > Burkholderiales > Burkholderiaceae > Polynucleobacter. Next base: position 10,830 of record DAIQPR010000040.1, read on the forward strand.
GATCAACCAATGCTTGAATCTCAACAAGCAAAGGCCTAGACCCCTCCTGGGTTACTAAAATACAAGTACCTGAAACATTGCTATTGCTGTGGGACATAAATAATGCTGAAGGATTATTGACACCTTTTAAACCCTTATCTGTCATTGCAAATACACCAAGCTCGTTGACTGCTCCAAATCTATTTTTAATGGCTCGAACAAGTCTGTAAGAAGACTGAGTATCGCCTTCAAAATATAAAACAGTATCAACTATATGCTCTAAAACTCTTGGTCCAGCAATATTCCCTTCTTTGGTAACATGCCCGACCAATAAAATAGAAATGCCAGTAGACTTAGCTAGTCTCGTTAATTGTGAAGCGCACTCTCTCACTTGAGCAACAGATCCTGGAGCCGATGATAGCGCCTCAGAATAAATGGTTTGAATAGAATCTATAACAACCACTCTAGGTCGAATACTCTCTAAACTAGGAATTATTTTTTCTAACAAAATTTCAGGATAAACTTCAAGATCCTCAGTAAAAGATCCTATTCTTTGAGCTCTAAGAGCAATCTGCGCAGCTGATTCTTCACCACTTACGTATACAACAGACTCTCCAGATTGACAAAGATTTGCAAGGGTCTGTAACAGTAAAGTTGATTTACCAATACCCGGATCTCCACCAATTAACACCACACCTGAGTCAACTAAACCTCCACCTAAAACTCTGTCAAACTCAGGAATCTGAGTAGATATACGACCGTAATCTTCTAACTTAATTTCTGAAAGTTTTTGCAATGGAGTTGTTTTGGAAATTCCTATATATCGCTGAGAACTAGATTTTTCCAAGAACTCTTCTAATGAATTCCACTCGTGACAAGCAGAGCATTGCCCACTCCACTTTGGGAAACTTGCCCCACATAGACTACAAACAAATTGTGTTTTAGCTTTAGACAAAATTAATCAAGTGGTGAAGTATTGCGGTTTTCTTTTGCACGCTTATCAGCATCTTTTCTTCTTTGTTCAAGTTCCGCTTCTCTCTCAGATCTTAATCGCTGTTTCTCTTCAAAACTGGCACGATTTTCAGCTCTTTCTTTTACTTTTTGAGGGTCAGCGTAATCTGCAAATCTTTGTTGGTCTTTCTCATCTTTGATGAGTTCATTGACTTCTCTTTGGCGATTATGCAAGGAAACTTCTTGATCACGAATTTGCTTAGTCTCATTTAAAAAAACTATTCTTGCCTTATCAGAACAACGTTGCACCCAAAAAAAGCTGTAGCAATCAGCTAAAGCTTTTTCATACCTGTAATTTACCCATTGTCTTTGAGTATCTAATTTGCTTTGGATCTCATCCAGTTTAATAAGTTCTTCATCATGAAACTGATTCGCACTCGTTATAGTTGAATTTCCGAAGAAATAACAAATAATTGAGATAGAAAGAAAAATTCTAAATAGCATTAACCAAGACTATTTGCTAAATGATATAAGTTTGTTGACCTTGCCCCACTGCGGCAAAAAGCTAGAATTGGCTTAGGTAAACTTTCTAATAAGTCCGCCATTTTTTGTACTTGATCAGGTGTAATCGCTCCACTAATGACAGGTAAATAAGCAAATTCCATACCATTCTCAAGAACTATTTTTTGAATATCAGTATGTAATGGCTGAGAATTACCACCCTCAAAATCAGGACGATTATCAATAATGCTTTTATAACCAAGCGCCGCTATTTGAACTACGTCTTCTGGATTGATCTGTCCAACAGTGGAAAAATGAGGATTGTGTTGAGTGATTTCTATGTTCATTTTGAATACCTTTCATTTAATAAGAGATAAGCCTCTATTGAGGTCATTTTTCAAATCGTTTACATGCTCAAGGCCAACAGAAAGACGAATCAAGCCCTCAACTAAACCAGCTTTTTCTCGATCAGCTACTGGCATACGTCCATGTGTTGTAGTCGCAGGATGAGTAATAGTTGTTCGAGTATCACCTAAATTAGCTGTGATTGAACAAAGCTTTGTCGCATCAATTACTTTCCAAGCATTCTCTCTACCACCTTTAACAACAAAAGATACAATCGCTCCGCCCTTTTTTTGCTGACGCATAGCAAGCTCATGTTGAGGATGGGATTTGAGTTCCGGATGATAAACTTTTTCAACCATGTCACACTTTTCTAACCATTGAGCGAGTTCTTTTGCATTATCACTTTGCTTCTCAACACGCAAAGACAATGTTTCCAAACCCTTTAACAATACCCAAGCGTTAAAAGCTGACAAGGTAGGTCCAGTGATTCGATTAAATCCAAATATCTTTGAAATTAATTCTTTAGAACCCAATACTGCTCCACCAAGTACCCTTCCCTGACCATCAAGAAATTTAGTCGCAGAATGTATCACCACATCTGCGCCTAACTCTAAAGGCTTTTGTAATACAGGCGTACAAAAACAATTATCAACCACTAATAAAGCATTTGCAGCCTTACATATTTTGCTAATTGCAGTGATGTCAGCAATTTCAGTCAAAGGATTTGAAGGACTTTCAATATAAACTAATCTTGTATTAGCTTGCATAGCCTCTGCAAAGCCTGCAGTATTGGTTGGATCAACGTAAGTAGTAGTAATTTGAAATTTCGAAAGAATATTACTAAACATTTGAATAGTAGAGCCAAATACAGCACGAGAACAAATGATATGATCTCCTGCCTTTAAAACCGTTAAAGCTAAAGCAAATATTGCTGCCATACCTGATGCTGTTGCAATGCATGCTGGCGCACCCTCTAAGGCAGCCAATCTTTCTTGAAACATGGTTACTGATGGGTTGGTAAATCTTGAATAAATAAACCCATTCTCTGCATTTGCAAACTTATCAGCCGCAATTTGTGAATTTTCATAAACAAAGCTTGAGGTCAAAAACATCGCTTCTGAATGCTCATTAAACTCAGTTCGTAATGTGCCTGATCTTACCGCTAAGGTTTCAGGATGCAAATCTTCATTATGATGTTGATCTGACATATTCTATCTTCCTAATCTTGACCAGTAAGCTGTAAATTTAATTGAGATCTTGAAAAATCACCTGAATCTCCAGCACGGTCTTCAACAGAGCTTGGAGTCATCCTAGCGGCTTCTAAAGCATCCAAATAAGAATTTGTGATATTACCTGTAATGTAGACACCATCAAAACAAGAGGCCTCAAAATGATTGATGATAGGGTTGATATCCTTAATCGCTTGCTTCAAATCTTCAACATCTTGATAAATTAATTGATCAGATCCAATTAATTCATTTATTTCAGCTACGGATCTTCCATAGGCAACTAACTCTCCTCTTGTTGGCATATCAATGCCGTAGACATTTGGAAAGCAAACTGGCGGTGCAGCTGATGCAAATATGACTTTTCTGGCTCCAGCACTTCTTGCCATTTGAACTATCTCATAGGAAGTCGTTCCACGAACGATTGAATCATCAACAATCAATACTGATTTATTTTGAAATTCAACATGCATAGCATTTAGTTTTTGTCGCACAGATTTTTTACGCACTGCTTGGCCAGGCATGATAAATGTCCTACCAATGTAACGATTCTTAAAAAATCCTTCTCGATACTCTATGCCTAAGAGTTTTGCAACTTGCATCGCAGCTGGTCTACTTGAATCAGGTATTGGCATCACAACATCAATATCTGAGATATCAGTTTCACGCTGAATTTTTTTCGCTAGGTAATCCCCCATCTTCATACGAACATCAAATATGGATATTCCGTCCATATATGAATCAGGTCTAGCTAAGTAAACATATTCAAATACACATGGATTTAAGTCTGCATCAGCAACTATTTGTCTACTGGCGAAATTACCATCTAAATCTACAAAAATTGCCTCACCAGGTGCAACATCTCTAACAAACTCATATCCAATACCTTCAATCGCTACAGACTCGGAACTTACCATCCATTGAGACTTGCCTTGTCCTACATCCATTCTCCCGATACAAAGTGGGCGAATGCCGTGAGCATCCCTAAACGCTAACAAGCCATGACCGGCTATCATTGAAACTACCGCAAAAGAACCCTCTAAACGATCATATACTCTTTCTAATGCATCAAAAGCAGAGGATGCATCTAATACAATACCATTCGTCGATCTCTGAATTTCATCTGCTAGAACATTCAACAAAACCTCAGTATCTGAACTAGTGTTAATGTGGCGACGATCACGATGGAACATCTCATCACGTAATTTTGCCGCGTTAGTTAAATTACCATTGTGTGCAAGCACAATTCCAAATGGAGCATTTACATAAAATGGTTGTGCTTCTTCTTCACTACTTGCTGACCCAGCTGTTGGGTATCGTACTTGACCAATTCCAGAATTACCAACCAATGCACGCATGTTTCTAGTTCTAAAAACATCTCGTACTAAACCATTGGCTTTATGCATGTGAAAAGAAAATCCATTATGCGTAGCAATTCCAGCGGCATCTTGACCTCGATGTTGCAACAAGAGCAATGCATCATATATCAGTTGATTCACTGGCTCATTGGCAATTACCCCGACTATTCCGCACATATATTTACTTTCAACGATTAAGGTACTTGACGAATATCTGTAGCATTTTTGAGTCGATTTGCCCAATCATCAGGCAACCAACTCTTTATAAAACCAACAGC
>DAIQPR010000041.1:0-15461 GCA_036787315.1 Polynucleobacter sp.
GTGGGTACACCTTTCGGTGACATAACACCAAACCACATAGATACATCAATTTCGCCAATCTTTAGCTCTGAAAATGTAGGTATCTGACTAGCTATTGAGTTTCTTTTTTTAGCACCAATTGCCAGTGCTCTTAATTTACCTGCCTTGATGTAACTCATCGATACGTGAATAGGAAGAAACATAGAATCAACTTGCCCACCTAATAAATCTGTTACCGCAGGCGCTGTTCCTCTATAAGGTATGTGCAAAATATTTACGCCAGTAATATGCTTAAGTGCTTCCATACCTAAGTGATGTGGTGTCCCGACCCCTGGAGAAGCATAAGTCAACTTACCTGGTGATGCTTTTGCAGCTTTGATGAAGTCCGTAATATTCTTATATGGGGAGTTTTCCGGCACCACTAGAACCAAGTCGCCATAAGCTGCTAAGGTCATTGGACTTAAATCGACTAAAGGGTCAAAATTTAACTTTGGATATAAAGACCGATTCATCACTAAAGTGTTCACGGTTACCAATAAGGTAGTTCCATCCGGCTTGGCTCTAACGACGGCCTCTGTACCAATATTTCCAGATGCTCCAGCACGGTTATCAACAATAACTGGCTGGCCAAGTTTATCCGAGAGTTTTGGAGCAATTGCCCTAGCAATGGTGTCAGGGCCAGTACCAGGAGTGAAAGGCACGATTAATTTTATTGGAGCGCCACCTTGAATCTGAGAATTTTGCGCATAACCCATTGAAGTGATAAAAAAGCTAAATAAAACCAACTTACCAAATGAAAGAAAACGCATACTTAAGCTCCAACAGTTTTTTTATCGTAGCCAGCTACTGTTTTATATCGCTGTGTGATTGCTTCCATTTCTTCTACAGAAATTACATCTTCTATTTTTTCAAATGGCTTATCTTCTGATCGCTCCCAAACTTCTCTTAAGATCGCATCAGGAGGATTTACTCGGTTCATCCTCACAACATTACCTGTTGCTTCTAATCTGATATCTTCATATTGTTTTAATGCATTTTCAACACTACTACTTTGTGCTAACAATCCAGCTAAACATTGTGCATCTAAGATTGATTGGCCCGCACCATTAGATCCTCTTGGGTACATTGGGTGTGCAGCATCACCTAATAAAGTTACTTTTCCTTTTGTCCAAAATGGTAATGGATCTTGATCAATCATTGGGAATTCAAGAATCGACTCTGCTCCTCTAATCAAAGCTGGAACATCTAGCCAATCAAAGTGCCAATCCTCAAACGCTCCAATAAAATCCTCAAGCTTTCCTTGTTTATTCCAATCTCTTTCGAGGTGATTTGGAGTCTCAACTTCTGCAACCCAATTAATTAATTGTGTACCTTGCCCATCAATATTATTTCTAATTGGATATATAACCATCTTTCCTTGTGTTAACCATCCAGCACGAACCATACTAGCTTCAGACAAAAACGGCTTCCACTTAGTTACTCCTCTCCACATATTGACGCCGGAATAAAGCGGTTTTCCTTCATTTGGGTGAAGTTGTTTGCGTACTATAGAATGAACTCCATCACAAGCGATTACAGCATCAGGGCTTACAGCGATTTCAGTAGCATCGTCACTTTTAGACTTCCTAAAATAAGCAATCCCTTGCTCTTCATCGACTCTCGAACAATCTAAGCCTAAATGTAAATGCTCTTTACCAACTCTTTGTAAAAAAGCATCTAACAAGACCATTTGCAAATCACCACGATGAATAGAGTACTGTGGCCAAGCATATCCAGCAAATCTTCCAGAAGGCTCAGCATATATTTTTTGGCCAAATCTATTAAAGAAAATAGCTTCTTTTGTCTGAACACCTTTGCTACTTAGCTCATTCTCTAGACCTAAAGATTCACATAAAAATTTACTTGCGTGAGGCAAGATGTTGATGCCAACACCTATAGGCTTAATCTCAGAAACAGATTCATAAACGTCGCAGGACATCCCATGATGGTGTGCAGCTAATGCCATAGTTAACCCACCAATACCTGCGCCAATAATAGTTAAATGCATATATTCTCCTCAAACAATCCTGAAAATATAACATGAGTAGTCAATAGATGCTTGACTGGGCTTAAGAGCTTAAAGGAAATTAAATTTTTAGATTATTCAAGGTTTTCAGTGTGGCACCTTGATTTACAGTAGCAAAACTTATACAAGTCCTCTCCATATCACTTAAATCTTTAGGATGATCTATAAACCTTTGCATAATTTTGATTAGGTCGTTCTCTAATTCAGTAATTGAGCTAGCAGTCGTTTGCAGAGCAACTCCAGCCTTAACGGCCATTTGACTAATATCTGCGAAGTTAAAAGTTGATGGGCCCAGGATTACCGGCTTACCTAGTGATATTGGCTCTATCAAATTCTGAGAGCCCGTTCCCATCCAACTCCCTCCCATAATGACATAGTCTGCCATGGATAAATACATAGACATTTCGCCCATAGTATCTCCGATAAGAATGTCTTGACTAAACGATTCTGGGATTTCCATAGAGCTTCGTTTTATATATTGTATTTTTTCTTGCTGGAGAAATTTTTCAATTTCATCCATGCGAGTGAGATGCCTTGGCACTAATATTAGCAATGGTTTTGAATCTATTTTCAATTTCATCCAAGCTTGAATAATCAACTTCTCTTCACCATCTCTCGAACTTGCAATTGCGATAACTTGCCTATCTTTAAATAATGACCTCCATTTAACTCCAAGGTCTATTAGGTTCTGATCAAGAGGAACATCAAACTTAAGATTTCCAGTAACAATGCAATTCTTAATATCAAATTTTTGATATTCATTTGCATCACTTTGCGTTTGAGCAAATACACCAGAAAATAAGCCAAATAAAGTTTTACTTAGACTTCCAAATTTAGAAAAATTATGACTACTTTTAACAGATAAACGTCCATTTATAAGATAAACAGGGAATCTATTTTTTGAGAAAAACAAAATACTGGGCCATACTTCTGTTTCCATCATCAAACCTATGCTGGGCTCAAAATGCTTGAAAAAGCGAGATACCGGCCAGCAAAAATCATAGGGTAAATAAGACTGCTCTAATTTACCCTCAAGGATATATTTTTGAAATAACTCAGCACCAGTTTGGCGCCCAGTTGGAGTTGTGTGCGTCAGTAAAATTATATTGCCACTATCAATGAGCTTTTTTATTAAGGGAGTCGCAGCTCTAGTCTCGCCAACAGATACAGCATGAATCCAAATACTTTTTTTTGTTCGCTTAGATTGATAAAAACCTAAACGCTCTAAAACATTCTCTAAGTATTTAGGTTCTTTCCTAGCTTTCCACCATAATCGAAAAAGAACAAATGGCAATAAGATATGCCAAATAAACTGATATAAAACAATTACAAGCTTAAATACACCAGAGATTTGCTGAGTATTTTTTTGCATTGCCTTGATCTTAATTTGTTAACTTTTTTTAAGTCTTTGTGTCAACTCAACAGCTAGGCCAACATAATTACTAGGTGTTAATTTCAATAAATAATCTTTTGCATCTCTTGGAATATCCAAGTTTTCGATAAAAGTTTGAATACCCTCTTTAGTAATCGATTTTCCACGCGTTAATTCCTTCAATTGCTCGTAAGGGTTTGGGACTTGATAACGTCTCATAACAGTTTGAATAGGTTCTGCCAAAACTTCCCAGCAATTATCCAAGTCTTCTGCTATACGAGATTGATTAGTCTCTAATTTCTTAAGGCCTCGTAAAGCACTATCGTAAGCCAACAAAGTATGCCCAAATGCATTTCCTAAATTTCTAAGGACTGTAGAATCGGTTAAATCCCTTTGCCAACGTGAGATAGGTAATTTTTCAGATAAATGGCGCAATAGTGCATTTGCGATTCCTAAATTACCTTCAGAGTTTTCAAAGTCAATCGGATTAACCTTGTGAGGCATAGTAGAAGAGCCAATCTCTCCCTCTTTTGTCTTTTGCTTAAAATATCCCCAAGCAATATAACCCCAAATATCTCGATTCATATCAAGAAGAATCGTATTTGCCCTAGCAAACGCATCAAACAATTCAGCCATGGCATCATGAGGTTCTATTTGTATCGTGTAGGGATTAAACTCAAGCCCTAAACGCTCTTCAACAACTTGTTTAGAAAAGGACTCCCAATCGACGTTTGGATAAGCGGATAAGTGTGCATTGTAATTGCCAACCGCTCCATTCATCTTTCCGGTCATTCTAACTTTTTTAATGTTTTGTATTGCTCTCTCAAGGCGTTTTGCTATATTAGCCATTTCTTTACCTAATGTAGTCGGTGAAGCTGGCTGTCCATGAGTTCTAGATAACATTGGAATGTTTGCATTTAATAAAGCAATATCTTTAAGTTGATTAAACACCTCTTCTAATTTTGGAAGCATCACTTTATAAACAGCACCATTTAACATCATGCCATGCGACGTATTATTGATATCTTCTGAGGTACATGCAAAATGAATGAATTCACTCGCTTTTTCTAATTCTAAGTCCCCTTTAACTTGCTCTTTGAGCCAATACTCTACTGCTTTTACATCATGATTTGTAACTGCTTCAATTTCTTTTATTCTTTGAGCATGACTTTCATCAAATTGCTCAAGAATTTTTAAAAGCTTCACTTCAGATTCAGAACTAAAACTAGGAATATCAGCCAGTTTTGCTTGAGAAAGTGCAATTAGCCAATGAATTTCAACTTTTACACGATGATGCATAAAAGCTGCCTCAGAAAACCAAGGTCTCAATAAATCAGTTTTAGAGGCGTAGCGGCCATCAATTGGAGATAATGCTGATAAAGTAGAAATTGTATTAGTCACGGTTTTAAATTAAGTTAAAGTAATATGTAACATTTTATTCTTTATCATTAGCGTATTATTTTTTTACAGGAAGTTGTTATGAAATTAATAGGATCATTAGCAAGTCCTTTTGTTCGAAAAGCACGTATTGCTTTTCTTGAAAAGAAAATCGACATTGAATTAGCGCTTGAGGATGTTTGGAGTCCAGAATCAACTTTACAAAGTCTAAATCCGGTTGGAAAGGTGCCAACTCTTGTATTGGATGATGGTAGCGTTTTTTATGATTCTAGCGTGATAGTTGAATATGCTGATACCCTTAGCCCTGTAGGACATCTTATCCCCTCCTCTGGTAAAGAAAGAGCAATAGTTAAAACTTGGGAAGCTTTAGCAGATGGCATTTTGGAAGCCGCAGTCCTAACCCGCCTTGAAAGAACTTGGGGGCCAAGAGGTCAAAATATTAGCCAAGAATGGATTAATCGCCAATTAAGTAAGATTTCGGTTGGCTTAAAAACTATTTCTGATAATTTAGGCTCAAATACTTGGTGCTATAACAATCAATTTGGTTTGGCTGATATTGCTGTTGGTACCGTTTGTGGATATCTTTTATTTCGCTTTCCTGAAATTAAATGGCAAGATGAGTTTCCAAATTTAAGCGCTTTTTATGAAAAGCTTAGTCAGCGCCAGTCTTTTAAAGACACGCCTCATCCAGTTTAAAAATTAAACAATAATTCCTCCACCAAGACATATTTCTCCGTCATATAAGACTGCAGATTGTCCTGGTGTGATGGCCCACTGTTTTTCTTGAAAATTTAAACTAAATTCGAGATTATTTGCCTCTGAAATCAACAAATCACATGGGGCATCCATTTGACGATATCGCGTTTTAGAGGCATACCTAATGTTAGATTCAGGAAACTTCCCAGAAATCCACGAAGCATCTTGAGCATTTAGTTTTGCTTTGAGCAATAGTGGATGATCATGTCCTTGAACTGCGATAAGAATATTTCTTTCCATATCCTTTCCAGCAACGTACCAAGCGTCCCCACTTGAATCATTACTGCCACCAATTCCTATTCCTTTACGCTGTCCAATAGTATAGAAAGACAAACCAATGTGCTCTCCAACGTTTTTACCTTCTGGTGTTTGAATTAAGCCTGGTTTTGTGGGTAAGTATTTACTTAAGAACTCCCGAAATGGTCTTTCTCCAATAAAACATATTCCTGTGGAATCTTTTTTCTTTGCATTAGGAAGCCCAATTTTGTCTGCAATTTCACGGACTAGGGTTTTGTTAATTCCACCTAATGGAAAAATAACCTTAGATAACTGGTTTTGATTAAGCCTATGCAAAAAATAACTTTGGTCTTTTGTTAAATCCTTAGCTTTTAGTAATCTAACGCCATCCTGAGTTTTCTCAGTTCGAGCGTAATGCCCTGTTGCTATAGCATCAGCTCCAAGTTCCATTGCATAATCTAAAAATGCTTTAAATTTTATTTCTGCATTACATAAAATATCGGGGTTTGGAGTTCTACCAGCTGAGTACTCTCTCAAAAAGTCCTCAAAAACTCTATCTTTGTACTCTGAAGCAAAATTTACTGCCTCAACATCAATCCCCAATAAGTCAGCAACGGACACAACATCTATCCAGTCTTGTCGGGTTGAACAATACTCTGAGTCATCATCATCTTCCCAATTTTTCATGAAAAGTCCAATGATTTCAAAGCCTTGCTGTTTTAATATCCAAGCAGCCACAGACGAGTCAACTCCTCCAGACATTCCAACGACGACTTTGGCTCCCGGACGGATGTCAAGATTAGGCAATTCCTGAATTAAAGAAGAATAAGCATTAAACACCTCAATATTGTATGATTATTTGTTTATATTGGGCGATACACTAATTAGTGGTAATGTGTTTTGCCTTAAACTGTTTGAATTAATTTAATGATGGGGATTAGCATGCGTATTGGTGTGCCATTAGAAACCAAAGCTGGTGAGTTCAGAGTTGCTGCAACGCCTGAAACCGTAAAAAAATATATTTCAGCTGGACATTCTGTTTTTGTTGAAACAAATGCTGGTATCTCAGCAAGTGTTCCTGATACTGCTTTTCAATCTGTTGGGACTAGCATTTGTTCAAATGCTGAAGCTCTTGGATGTGAGATGATCCTCAAAGTTCGAGCACCGTCTGAGAATGAACTATCACAAATTAAAGCAGGTACTGTTCTAATTGGAATGCTTGACCCATTTGACAATCAAATGATTGCTGCTATGGCTGAAAAAGGTATAACAGCTTTCGCGCTTGAAGCTGCCCCTAGAACAACTAGGGCACAAAGTATGGATGTGCTCTCATCCCAAGCAAATATTGCTGGTTACAAAGCTGTAATGGTTGCTGCTAATGCTTACCAAAGATTTATGCCAATGTTAATGACTGCTGCAGGAACTGTAAAAGCTGCCAGAGTTTTAATATTAGGCGCAGGTGTTGCAGGTTTGCAAGCAATTGCAACTGCTAAGAGATTGGGTGCTGTTATCGAGGCTTCAGACGTTAGACCTGCTGCCAAGGAGCAAATTGAATCCTTGGGTGCAAAGTTTGTTGATGTGCCTTTCGAAACAGAAGAAGAAAAAGAAATAGCAAAAGGTGTTGGTGGATATGCCCGACCAATGCCAGCTTCATGGATGCAAAGACAAGCTACTCTCGTTGCTGAGAGAGCTAAACAAGCAGATATCGTTATTACTACTGCATTAATTCCTGGAAGAAAAGCTCCAATGTTGCTGGCCGCCGAAACTGTGGCTCAAATGAAACCTGGTTCAGTGATAGTCGATCTTGCAGCTGGTAAAGGCGAGAATGGGTCTGGAAACTGCCCATTAACTGAAGTAGATCAAACCGTTATTAAACACGGAGTGACTATTATTGGAATGAGTAATTTGCCTGCAGCAGTTGCAGCTGACGCCTCATCCCTTTATGCAAGAAATATTTTGGACTTTATGAAGCTTATAGTCACAAAAGAAGGTGGTCTTGCAATCCCAACAGACGACGATATTGTTACCGCTTGCTTAATGTGCCAAGACGGTAAAGTCATTCGAATCAATGCTTAAGCTTATATAGGAAAATTATGGAAATTAGTCATAGCATTTACAACCTTATTATTTTTGTTTTAGCAATCTACGTAGGCTATCACGTTGTTTGGACAGTGACCCCTGCGCTTCACACTCCTTTAATGGCTGTGACAAACGCAATTTCAGCGATTATTGTCGTTGGAGCTATGCTTGCTGCAGCTCTTACTGAAGGGCCATTAGGCAAAGTCATGGGAACAATGGCTGTCGCGCTTGCAGCTGTGAATATTTTTGGTGGCTTTTTAGTCACCAAACGAATGCTAGAGATGTTTAAGAAAAAAGAGAAAAAAGCTAATACAGGAGAATCAGCATGAGTATGGACTTAATTACTTTACTGTACCTTGTAGCCTCTGTTTGCTTTATTCAAGCTTTAAAAGGTCTGTCTCACCCAACAACATCCATCCGAGGAAATATTTTCGGTATGGCGGGGATGGCTATCGCAGCACTTACTACCGTGGGACTCATTAGTAAACTTGCAAACACTTCATTGGCTGGTGGAATGATCTATGTGTTAGGTGGCCTTGTAGTGGGTGGTGGCTTAGGCGCTGTAATGGCAAAACGCGTCGAAATGACGAAAATGCCAGAACTAGTAGCATTTATGCATAGCATGATTGGTTTAGCTGCTGTATGTATCGCTATTGCAGCAGTTTCAGAGCCACATGCTTTCAATATTGTTGAAAAGAACCAGGCATTACCATTTGGTAATCGTATCGAATTATTTATTGGAACTTTTATTGGTGCGATAACTTTCTCAGGTTCTGTAATTGCTTTCGGAAAACTATCTGGCAAATATAAGTTTAGATTTTTCCAAGGTGCTCCAGTTACATTTAAAGGACAACATCTTTTAAATTTAGTCCTTGCAATAATCATGATTGGTTGCGGAATTTATTTTGCAATTGATACAGGTGTAACTCCAGCATGGACACCTTTCTTGATAATGCTTGGCATTGCTTTTGTTCTAGGTGTTTTAATCATCATCCCAATCGGTGGTGCTGATATGCCTGTTGTGGTTTCTATGCTTAACTCATACTCTGGATGGGCTGCAGCTGGAATCGGTTTCTCTTTGAATAATGCTATGTTAATTGTTGCAGGGTCTTTAGTAGGATCTTCTGGTGCAATTCTCTCTTACATCATGTGTAAAGCAATGAATAGATCATTCTTTAACGTGATTCTTGGTGGATTTGGAGGAGATACTGCAACTGCAGCGGCAGCTGGATCTCAAGCCCAACGCCCAGTTAAAAGTGGATCTCCTGATGATGCAGCTTTCCTAATGAGCAATGCTGAGACTCTAATTATTGTTCCAGGATATGGTCTTGCTGTTGCACGTGCTCAACACGCACTGAAAGAATTAACTGAGAAGCTTATCCACCAAGGTGTTAATGTGAAATATGCGATTCACCCAGTGGCTGGTCGTATGCCAGGACATATGAACGTTCTTTTAGCTGAGGCTGAAGTTCCTTACGATCAAGTATTTGAAATGGAAGACATTAACAGCGAATTTGCACAAGCTGATGTTGTTTTAATCTTGGGTGCGAATGATGTGGTCAACCCTGCAGCAAGAACTCCAGGTAGCCCAATATTTGGAATGCCAATTCTTGAAGCTTACAAAGCTAAAACAGTTATTGTGAACAAACGTTCAATGGCTTCTGGTTATGCTGGTTTGGATAATGAGCTCTTCTACATGGATAAAACAATGATGGTTTTCGGTGATGCGAAAAAAGTCATCGAAGATATGGTCAAAGCTGTAGAGTAATAAATACTCAACTTATTTAGATAGGTTTAAAATATATTTAATTTTTTTATATTGTTTTAAATCTATCTTCTTTAAATAAGGCAAAAGTAAGTTTAGAATCAAATACACTTTCATATAATTAAATTCATCTTTAATTTTAAGTGTATTGAAACTTAACTAACATCGGGTAATACATTAGTGAATTTTTTTCAAAAAATTTTCTCCCTCTTTTTGATCTCATTCACTAATTTTAGTTTTTCCGGTTCCTTTTTTTTCCCAGATATAAATCCAACATTCTATCCAAGAGAAGCCCCTGCATTTCTTGTTGATGGCTATGGCAATGATGGATATATAACGATTACCTCAGAAGTCGTTCCAATCTCAAGCTGTGTCTCTCTATCTAATAAAAGTTTTTGGGGAAGTGAAAAAACACAACTCTTAATATCAATAACTAGAAACGGTTTTTTTGATCAAACTAGTGAAATTGAAGTTCCTATCGCAACATTTGATGGAAGGGACAAAGGTAATCAGTGTGCTTCTTTAAGCACCGTTCCCTTAAAAATTGTTTCGAATTCTCTACTAAAACCTTTCTCTAAATTAAACCCTGGAAGCCTATCCCTAGTTCTTAATGTAAAAAATGCTACAGATACTAATAATGATCTCATTGGCTCAGCACAATTTCTTCTTGGTGCGGCTGCAATTGTGGCAACAGGTGGAGTAGCTGGAACAATTGCAGGAGCGAGTTCTGCTTTATCAAATCCAGTCATTTCTGATGCGCAAAAAAGAACACAAGATATGTTGAAAGGAAGTCTGAACGGTAAAGTTCCTATCACTTTTGATTGGTCAGAGTTACGAAATGGGGTAGAAATGATTGAAATCCCTATTTATCGTGCTGAAGGAAATTTAGGAAGCACCCCTGATAAAAAGATTCAGACGATTCAGCTAGATCCTAAAGCTGATAAAACACAATTATTAACCGTAAAACTAAGCTTCAATTACACAAAATCAATATTTGATCCCTCCGCGTCAGGTGTGAATGACTTTCCTAATAGAGAGGGGATTTCATCAAGCAATGTTTTAAATCACCCAACCTTAAAGGGGAATTCAAATTTCTTACAATTACTCAATGATAAATCTCCAAGTCTTTTGCAATTATTAAGCAATGCCGAAGGAAATGCTCTCACCAATACTTGTAGTATTGGTTTCGAAAAATTAAAGAACTCTGGACTTAACAATTTAGATATGGCGATAGTCATGAAATCTTTCCTTGATGAGGCTAAAAAAGGAAGCGATTGGTACTCAAAGCCAGCCTTTGTTAAAGCATGTTTTTCACAAGCACCCAATGTTCAAAAATATCTACCAATCATTTATGGAGATGCTGAGCCTAAGTTCGTTATTGGAGATGTTCAGGATGGCTTTGGAAATTCCTACCAAACTTGGCGTGATCTTATAGGCCCATTATTAAGTAACTTTAGGTCTGCTCTTCTAGCTAAGGAAGATAAATTTAATTCTATTGCTCAATTCAATGGTGGAACAGATATTAATTTAATTTTTTCTAATGATATTGTTCCTTGGCAAAAATCTGCCGAATCTCCCAATATCCTATCTGGCATCAGAGCTTTATCTGAACAAAGTTTTAGTAATATGGGATGTTTTATTTATAAAGATACTGGAAACTTAAATCCCAAAAATTTAGCGTCATATGCAATCTTGGTTGGAGAAAACTCATCCTATTGGCTTGCCTTTATTGAGGCGGGGCATGATGAAAAGACAAAAATTAAACAAATCAAAATATCTAAATTAAGTCCTGATTGGAAATCGTACTTTAAACGTAATCAATTTCTTGGTGGTGAGTGCTCTGAAATTCTTAATCAGTTTTAAGGAGTAACGCCATTCATAAAATGGCCGCCAAGCGCCTGATGCAAAGAAACACGATTGATCAGTCTTTCACTTGATAGTCTATTTAAATTACTTTGCACGTTTGCAAGAACAATCTCTTGTTGTAAGACTTGAAATTGATCAGATTTTCCTACTTGAAACTTATTTCTTTCAAAATCTAGTGCCTTTTGCATGTTGTTAACTTGAGACTCAAGGGAATCTTGTCTGAGCTTTAGTTTTTTGTCATTATCTAAAGCGTATTCAACTTCACTAAAAGCATTTAAAGAAACTTTTGCGTATTGGGCTAAAACTTCTTCTTGTTTAGCTGTTTTAATATCCTGATTAGCTTGTAACTGACCTCCCATAAATAAAGGGAAAAGTAGCTGACCGGTTACGCTTGTAATAGGATTGTTAATTCCTGAACTTAATAAGAGTGCAGACTCTCCAATATAAGCAACACCAGCACTTAGTTTTAAGGAAGGTAACCTGGCACGTTTTGCTTCTTCTGTGTCATAAAATGCAGCATTGTATTTTTGTTGTGCAGCTAAGACATCCGGCCTTCTTGAAAGAATTTCTGATGGGATGCCAGCTGGTATATCAAGAATAGGTTGAGGAAATTTTTGACTAGCCTCAACCTCAGCAGCTGGATAGCGTCCCAATAAAATTTCTAGAGAACGCTTTGCTTGATTTAATTGTGTTTGATATGCCAATAGTTGATTTTGATAACTATCTATATTGGCAGCATTTAAATTTACATCTTGTTGTGAATTCCTACCAACCTTTTCACCTTGTATTAAAAGTTGATTTTGATTTTTGGCAAATTTAACTAAATTTTGGTAAAGATTAACTTGCTGACTCGCCTCAATAATTGCAATCCAAGATTTAATGACACTTGCTGCAATAGATTGTTGAGCATAAACACGGTCTAAATCAGTAGCATTCAACCTTGCTTCACTTGCATTTGATGCAGATGCAATCTTTCCCCATACATCAAGTTCCCATGAAGCAATTAATCCTGCGCCTGATATTCCAGAAGTAGCTGTTGGTATTGTGGAAGTCCCAGCTTGAGCACCAATACCGATATTAGGTTGTCTTTGTCCTGAAGTAGCTGCCAATACACCTTTGGATTGTTCAACTCTAGCACGTGCTTGCCTAAGATCTAAGTTATTGATTATTGCTTCCTTGATCATGCTTTGAAGCTTTGCATCCAAAGAAAAACCTAAAGCTTCCTCATCAAATTTACCTGCGGTAAATTGACTACTCCACTGTGGAAGAACCTCAGTTTTACCCAAAGCCAAATTTAAAACATCATCTTTCTTTGGAGGATTACTTGTACATCCAAACAAAAAGGAACTAGCCACAATCAGAACGATGAAGCTTTTTTGATTCATGTTCATCCTTATGGTAGTTTAAATACCAAGTAGTTTAGGATTGCATGTAATCGAATAACGAGCATTCGGACTATATGCAAAGGTTTTATATGTTCTGTATAAAGTCCACCCATGCCACGCGCTCCCATTGGCATTGGAGGTATTGGTTCTCCATCCATTTCAATAGGTGTTATCTTGACAGCGTATTTAAGAGGTAAAGGGGCATGGAGCATTTCCGCTGGAGCAGTTGGAATACTTCCTGATTGTGCAATCTGACCCTGACTAGAAGCCCAAACAATTGAATCAACTTTGCCATAAATGATTTTTCCTGGAACAGCTTTTAATGTAAATTCAACATCATCGCCAGGCTTTACAAAACGTAATTCATTTTGATCAAAAAATGCTAATACTCTTTGATCGTACCAAACAAAACTCATGAGCGGTCTCAAAGGCATTGCTACAGCATAATTGCCAGGACGTACTGTGACTGCAACTGGATAACCATCTGCTGGAGCTCGAACAGTACAAGACTCAAGATCGTAGCGAGCACTTTCTAA
Organism: Polynucleobacter sp.; assembly: GCA_036787315.1. Lineage (GTDB taxonomy): Bacteria > Pseudomonadota > Gammaproteobacteria > Burkholderiales > Burkholderiaceae > Polynucleobacter. The sequence continues at coordinate 13,439 of DAIQPR010000041.1, forward strand.
TTGAGACTTTATTTGCGCAACGCTTGCATTATCGGCACCAACGACAGCATTTAATTTCAACTGCGCTGTATTTTCTGATGATTTAGCTAAACCATACGCCCCCTTAGCTTTCTGAACTTCAGCCTGATAATATTCCACGTCATAACGATTGCCAGCACCGGACTTTGCTAATTCGGTTGACTCATTCAATCTTTTCGTCATTAAGTCTAAAGTGGCCTTAGCAGCTGAAGTATTTCCTTTTGCACCATCATAGTTTTGTTGTAATGACTTTGCTGAAGCAAGAGTATCAGCTAATTGTGCTTCTAGTTGGCTGACCCTTAGCTGGTAAGGCTTAGGATCAATTTCAATCAGAATATCGCCCTTTTTCACCATGGTATTGCCCTCCACAGCTACTTTAGTAATCGTTCCTTGTACTCTCGGAACAACCTCTGTCACAAAATTGATAACCCTAACATCCTCAGATCCAGGAGTAATAACATTTACTGTAAATACGATGGCTGCTGTAAGTAATAGGCCACCAATAACTGACCCTACTTGAGATTGGATATTCCAAGGAAGCCATTTTTTCTTGATAAAGATAAACCAAATTAATCCAGCGTATCCACCAATAATAATTTCTAACATTTTTTATATTTTGATTAAGTTAATTTTTGTGGATCTAAAATATGACGTTTTTTCTCTTCGAGACCTTCTAATTTTTCTTTTAAATTAGAAATTTCATCATCCAATATTGAAATATTCAATGGTTTATCTGCATGATGTCCGTCTGGTTTTAAAAAGTATTCGTCAGACTTATCGGTGCCGTAAGCCATTTTATAAAAAGTGGGTTTGGAATAAGCCAATATCCATGCCAATGGCCAGAGAAGCCCTCCAAATACTATAGAAAGCAAACAAAGCACTTTAATAAGTTTTGTTTGTGGGTGATATATTTTCTCTGCATATAGTTCTGGAAGGATATGTATTTTCCAAAATAAGTAGATAACTACTACTGGAACTGCAAGAATCACAACCCAAACTAAATAATCAGCAAGAATTTGTTCAAAATGTCTTGTTGCTCCAGATGCAAAGCAAACAGGAGATGCGCAAAAGAATAACAATGAACTTAATATTTTTTTTGAATTCATGTGAGATTTATAACATAAATCTATAAATTTTTAATTTATTTTCAGAATAAAAAACTGACCCACAGATTTAGACCTTAAAGTCTATGAACTGGGGTCAGTTAAAGTTTACTAACAAATGCTAGGGGGAATTACATCATTCCGCCCATACCACCCATACCACCCATATCACCCATACCACCAGGCATTGATGGAGCATCATCTTTCGGTGTTTCACAGATAGCGCAATCAGTTGTGAGTAACAAGCCTGCAACAGAAGCAGCATTTACTAATGCAGTTTTAGTTACTTTAGCTGGATCGATAACACCTTGTTCTACGAGGTCACCGTACTCACCTGTTGCTGCGTTATAACCATAATTGCCTGAACCTGAAGCAACTTGATTGATAACAACACTTGCCTCATCACCAGCGTTAGTTACGATTACGCGTAATGGCTCTTCCATTGCACGTAAAACGATACCAATTCCAGCATTTTGATCAGCATTATCGCCTTTCAATGACAAGATAGCTTGCTTAGCTCTTACTAAAGCTACGCCACCACCAGGAACAATACCTTCTTCAACAGCTGCACGTGTTGCGTGGAGAGCGTCGTCTACACGAGCTTTTTTCTCTTTCATTTCAACTTCAGTTGCAGCACCTACGCGAATAACCGCTACACCACCAGCAAGTTTAGCTACGCGCTCTTGAAGTTTTTCACGATCGTAGTCGCTAGTAGCTTCTTCGATTTGAGCACGAATCATTTTTACACGAGCTTCGATTTGCTTTTCATCGCCAGCGCCATCAATGATAGTTGTATTTTCTTTACCGATTTCAACACGCTTAGCTTGTCCGAGATCATCAAGAGTAACTTTTTCCAAAGTTAATCCAACTTCTTCTGCAATCACTTGACCTCTTGTCAATAC
>DAIQPR010000206.1:0-3387 GCA_036787315.1 Polynucleobacter sp.
TATGGATGAACTCCCCAAAGGAGCTACCGGAAAACTCCAACGTATTGGTCTTGCGGCTAAATTAGGTTTGTAATTTAGCTTGAAGATATCTAATTTGTAAGCATGTTAAAACCATGCTTACAAATTTAATCAATTCACTTTAATTTGCTTTGCGTTAATAATATCTGTCCAACGCTTTGTGTCTTCTTGAACAAACTTAACAAATTCCTCAGTAGTGATACTTAAAATCTCAGCACCTTGTTGCTGTAACTTTTCGCGGACTGAAGGATCGCTTAAAGCTTTATTAACATCAGCATGTAATGCTTGAATCTGATCTTTTGGTGTTCCTTTAGGAAACGCAAAACCAAACCAATTTGAAGTTACAAAATTACCAATTCCCTGCTCATCCACTGTTGGTATCTTCGGTAAAAGTGCCGATCTTTTAGAGGAACTTACCGCTAAAGGTCTTAACTTCCCTGACTGAATCCCACCAAGCGCAGTTGGCAGCGCAGCAATAATCATCTCTATAGTTCCTGATTGCAAAGCTAAATTTGCCTCACTCATTCCTTTGAAAGGAACATGGGTAAGTGATATTCCAGCTGATGCATTAAATCGCTCAGTAACAATATGATTCGTACTTCCTAACCCAGCAGACCCATAATTTAATGTATTAGGAGCACTCTTTGCGGCCGTTACTAACTCTTTTAAAGTCTTAAATTGGGAATCCGCTTTGACTAAAACAACAAAGGGAGTTTGAGTTATAAATGCACTTGGAATAAGATCCGTATTGATATCCCAGGTTAGGTTATTAAATAATCCAGGAAGCATGGCATAAGTAGCATCAATCAATACAGCTGTACTGCCATCTGCTGGTTGATGAGCTACATAATCAAATGCTATCCGACCACCCGCACCCGTTTTATTTTCAACAATCACTGTTCTTCCACTTTGCTCAGTCATCTTTTGGCTAACTAAACGTGTATAAGTATCAGACGCCCCACCTACAGCAAATGGAACGATGATGCGTAATGTCTTTGAGCTTGCAGAACTTTGGGCGAATGAAGATGCCACAAATATAGAACTTAATAAAAATAATACAACTTTATAAAATAGTTTCATCATCATCCCTTTAGTAATGGCCAAGAAGATATATCAAAGTCATCTTCTAATATGATGTGTGCAAACCCCCTAACACCTCTTAGAGATCGTGTTATGTGGCCTTTGCCATTAAAGTCATCTGGTAAAAGTAAATCACCAGTTTGAAGAATATATCTCTGTCCAGTACTAACTTCGATTTCAATAACACCAGAAGTAATAAAAATCATTTGATGGCGCGGCGCATTGTGATACATCTGCACATGTCCCTCAGGTGTCTCTCTAAAAAACATTTCTTTAACCGGAAATATTTCAGAAATAGGCCTAGATTCTTTTGATAAAGGAATCTGCCTAATTTCCATTGCCGATTCGCCCTCTGGTGTTGTGTACAAACGATAAATATTCATAAGTCTCCTATTTTTATATAAAGGGGTACATCGCCCCATCCATGGTGATTATATTAGCCGTAACATAACTCGCTAATGGCGAAGCTAGAAATAGAGCTACCTGAGCAATCTCTTCTGGCAATGCTAAACGCCCCATTGGAATATCCTCAGTAAACTCTTTGAGAACAACGTCTTTTGCCTTACCTGATTGCTTAGATTGTGCTTCAATTAAACCTTCCAATCGCCCTGTCAGGGTAACACCAGGATTAATAGCGTTCACACGTACGCCTTGATTGGCATATGCAGCTGCTAAGCCATTACTCGCAAGCATTAAAGCAGCATTTGCAGCACCACCAGAAATATGAACCGCTTTGGCAATTTTTCCGCCATGACCAATAACATTAATAATATTCCCCCCACCATGTAGTGCCATCCGTTTTATCGCAGGATCCATTAAATGAATATATGGGTAAAACTTAGCTTCCATCGAAGCTTTCCAAGCAGCTGGATTTAAATCATCAGGCCCAACTCTTTTTGCAGCTCCAGAACAATTAACCAAAATATTAACTATGCCAAAGTGCGCTTGCGCAGCATCAAGAGCATGTAATGCTTGATCTGCTTCAGAAAGGTTTGACTGCACCGCAAATAAACGAGGATCAGCGTCCTGTCCACAAAGCTCCTTCATTGCAAGTTGTAAATTTTCTAAATTACGAGAGACGATAGTAACTTTTGCGCCTAGTTTAAAAAAGGCCTTTGCACATGCCAAACCAATGCCTTTGCTTCCTCCAGATACCAGCACATGTTGTCCTGTAAATTCTATTTCCATTATTTTTCTATCTCCTGAGTATGCAAAATCTGCGTAATGATAGGTTTTATTCTTTCTAAATTTTCAGGACTAGTACTTATCAGTCCTTGCTCTATTTGCTGATTAATCACAGTTACAGCTTTGTTATAAGGAGTTGGAATCCCAACTAGCTCACCCTTTTTAACAACTAATCCATTGAGATAAGCCACTTCGGTTTTTCTACCTTTTGCATGATCTTGAACAACTGCATTTCTTGAGTTTTTACCTAAATGTTTTAACAAAGTATGTAGTAACTTATTAATAACATCATCACTTGTACCCAAAAAGTCTTCTTGCGTTAAACCAAAAATAGGTTCAATCTCCATTCCGAGAGCTCGACCTACTTCATAAGTCTCCTTACCTAACTCAAATGCTAATTCAAAAAAACCAGGCAACTGGCCCGCTTCATAAGATCTTATGCCCAGCATTCCAATGGGGCCCTGAGTCATCGTATTGGAAATTAATTTTGACCACTTTGCCCCCCAAATATTGGAAGTCATTTTTGTTGTAGCGCAATGCTGAAATAAGTCCTCTAAAGCTTTTAATCTGGGAGTAAGAAGTCCGTGTAATTCACCAGGGCTAAACCAAGTTGTTGTCCTTGTCGTATTTCTAACTACATACCCTGGCTCAACTAACTCAGCTGATAATTCAATAACACATCCAATCTCATTCTGAAATCCAATAATCGGCGCTATGTTTTCATCATTCATACTATTTTGCAATCCAACTAAAACACCCGTTGGCTTTAAATAAGGCTTAATAAAGTGGGTTAGCCAAACACTGTCGTAGGATTTTGAGGCTAAAAGTATTAAGTCAAATTGCGGCTGTAAGGAATAAATTTCATGAAGATGAAATGCCTTGACAGGTATCTGAAGATCAAGATCTGGCATCTTAATATGCAATCCTTCAGATTTCATTTTCTCAACATGCGGTGGCCACTGATCAATCAATGTCACATCAAAACCTGCGTCCGTTAAATCGGCACCAACACTACTACCAATTGCTCCGCATCCTAGCACGGCAATTTTTTTAAACACGTGACAGTCTCCTTGAATATATTTTTATATTTGAATGATAATGAGT
>DAIQPR010000207.1:0-3314 GCA_036787315.1 Polynucleobacter sp.
ATTTAAGACTAGCGCTTTAAACATAAAAGTGATTCCTTTTGAATTCGTAGAAGTTAATTAAGGTAATTGTAAATAAAAGATGTAAATTGTATTTAGTCCACACTAAAAGAATAGTGATTGTGATTGTCATCAGAAAAAATACGAAGAGCACGGCTTGCTTGAGTGAAAAACTGCTCTATGTCTTGATGCGTTCTTACTTGAGAAAGTAAGCGATGGTCTGATAAATACTGTCGCCATTGCCGAGCCCCACCCAAGCCATGCGCTAAGCCCAAAATGTGGCGAGTTATGGCAGCAATATGAAAAACCTCGCCTTTTTGATTACACTCTTCAAGCCATTGCTGAGAGTATTGAATAATCTGATCTTGAATCTTTAACCAAACCTGATCATTTAAAAAGTATCCAAATTGTTGTCCCTCAGTACCCAACATTTGATCCCAACCCAGCATCATCGCTGGGGTATGGTAAGCCGCTCTACCAATCATAAATCCATCAAAATCATTCCAATGATTGACGATACTCTGATTTTGATCTAAACCACCATTGAGTAATACTTTCACATTAGGAAAATGTTTTTGCACATCTTCTCGTAATTGCTTTGCAATGTCATACCTTAAAGGAGGAATCGTTCTGTTCTCTTTAGGGGATAATCCCTTCAAAACTGCATTTCTGGCATGTATGGTTAGCTGAATAGCTCCTGATTGCGCAGCTTTACACATAAAATCCAATACAAACTGATAATCATCATCAATCGATTGATCCATGTTATCCAGCCCTAGACGATGCTTTACTGAAATTGGAATAGATACTACTTCCTTCATAGCAGAGACACACTGTGCAACTAATTCTGGCTCAGCCATTAGGCAAGCTCCAAAAGATCCTTTTTGAACTCGCTCTGAGGGGCAACCACAATTAAGGTCAATCTGATCGTAACCCCATTCTTGAGCTTTAATTGCTGCTTTTGCTAAATCAGATGGATCACTCCCCCCAAGCTGCAGAACAAGGTAATGTTCATCCTTATTAAAATCGAGATGTCGTTGAGCATCACCGTAAATAATGGCTCCAGTATTAATCATCTCAGTATAAAGATGACTCCCTTTGCTTAAGATTCGATGGAAGGAGCGACAATGCCGGTCTGTCCAATCCATCATGGGTGCAACAGCCATGATTTTAGTCATATAAATCATCTTCTAAGCTCACTAAATAAAAGCTTACATGGATTTTTTGTTTTTTATTTACCTTCATTTATCAAGTTTATAAATACGGCTGAACAGCTTGCATGCTAAATTCCCAAAGCTCTTTTTGAAGTTTTTTATCATTTGCCATCACCGAAACATCCGCAGGTTTTTTATTAACTATAAATGATCCATTCGGAAAATCTTCCTGTGTAAACGCACAGAAGAGTGTATTTTGGCAACCCTCATTAGCGTCTTTCAAAAACGGTATGCTAGCTTTGAGCGTTGCGGGAGGAGCCGTATGTCGCCAAATTTCGGTAAGGATTACACCAGGGTGTACGCTATAGGCTTTAATGCCTAGGTATTCAGGTCGTTGTGTAATTTCTTTAATATGCAGAATATTACAAACTTTTGAGAAACCATATTCTGGATAACCATCTACGGATTTTGTGGGGACGTATTGCTCATTCCAACCATGAAATTCAGCGGCGCGATGGGCATTACTTGCAAGATTCAAGATTCTTGCATTTGGGGTTTTGACAAGGGCTGGTCTTACCAGTTCCGTTAGTAAAAAGTGCCCTAAGTGGTTCGTTCCAAAGGTAACTTCATAACCATCTTTTGTGATACCTTTTTTACCAAGAAGACCTGCATTATTAATCAGAAGGTCTAAGTGTTCATTTAAATCTAAAAACTGAGTAGCAGCTTGTTTGACGGATTGTAAGCTATCGAGCTCAATCGGTAAGTAGGTCACTTTGACATGCGGTGATGTTTTAGCAATCAGCTGCATCAGTTCGTTTGTTTTTTCTTCCGAGCGATTGGCTAAAAATAAATTGCAATTACGTTTAGCAAGTTCAATAGCGGTTTCCCAACCAATACCAGACGTAGTGCCCGTAATCAATACGTTCATATATACCCTTTGATTTTCTATTGATAGCCTCGTGACGCAATACCTTGTTCAGCACGCTTTGGAGCGATAACTTCAAAAGACCCAGTTTAAAGATGGCACTGTAAAAAAGGCAATCCCCCTGAATTTATTCATTCAAGGGGATTATATCAAGGCGCTTTTAATAAATACTTTATTTCTTACCTTGTGTACCATCAAATGGGGAAATGATATCACCAGATTTGAACTTGGCAGGAGCTAGAATAACTGCCTTTCCAGCCTTTTTAAATTGCTCCGTATCATTGCCTTCAATATTGCGATACTGAACATAAAGGGCTCTAGGAACAGCCCACTCTCCATTAGCGCCAAATTTGATTTCACCAGCCACTGTTTGGAAAGTCGCAGCGTGTGTATAGTCAATTAGCTTTTGCTGGTCTAAACTTTGTGTTTTTTCTACAGCCTCACCAATAATCTGCATCATGGCATAAGCAAATGGGGGGATATAAAAGCCTAAAGTATCAACACCCTCTTTACCCGCAACCGCCTGATAGCGCTCTAAGAACTTTTCAACTCCAGCAAACTTAATCGTTGGCTCAGGAACATACATTTCAAAGCCCACCACATTATTGAGTAAAGGTCCTAGTTGTTTCTTCACAGAAGCATAAGCTGTACCGATCATAGGTCCACCAAAAACTTGCGCTTTCAACCCTACCTCATAAGCTGCGCGGATCATTCCAACTGTATCAGGTGGATAAGAATTAACCATCACAATATCAGGCTTTGTTGCCGCAATTGCTCTCATGATTGGAGCAAAGTCTGTGGTCGTTGGTGGATATGTATTATCGTAAACGACTTTCAGACCTAAAAGCTTAGCATTTTTTCGTCCACCTTCCATTGCGACTGCAGGATATTCTGCATCACCACCAACTATAGCGATGGTCTTTGGTTTTGGATTTGCTAACATAGCCGCTTCTAAGAAAGTACCGGTGTTGTCAACAGCTGGATTTGGACCATTTGGTTGCATTTGGAAGTACCCAGAATAATTAAAACGTGCATTCGGATCTAAGCCAAATAAACAAACATAATAGAGCTTACGCTGCATAACCATCGGGAGTGGAGGCACTTGCATATTTGTACCATAACTTCCCAAAATAATATCAACCTTATCGGCATCTAATAGTTTGGAATAAAAGCCAGTTACAAGAGAAGGATTCGTTTGATCGTCATAAAACACGAACTCTACTTTTCTGCCTAATAAT
>DAIQPR010000208.1:0-3302 GCA_036787315.1 Polynucleobacter sp.
AATCTGTAGTGTTAAGAGATCCAATCACGATTCCTCCGACTATGATGGTTAGAGAAGTTATTAATTTGTCTAGGGAACACGGTTTTTCTGGATTTCCAGTATTGGAAGGTAAAACCGTTGTAGGAATTATCACTAATCGTGATTTACGGTTTGAAGAGGATTTAGACGCTCCAGTTAAAAGCAAAATGACACCTCGTGAACGTTTAGTAACAGTTCAAGAGGGGGCAAGTCTTGAGGAAGCTAAAAGATTGATGAACAAGCATCGTCTCGAGCGTGTTTTAGTTGTAAACGATGCGTTTGAATTAAGAGGACTTGTTACAGTAAAAGACATTATGAAGGCTACTGAACACCCGAACGCATCTAAGGATACTATGGGTCGCTTAATAGTTGGTGCGGCTGTTGGTGTTGGTCCTGACAATGATGAACGAGTTGATTTATTAGTCAAAGCTGGTGTTGATGTGATCGTTGTTGATACTGCTCACGGACACAGCCAAGGAGTCCTTAATCGCGTTAAATGGGTGAAAAATAATTATCCTAACGTTCAGGTTATTGGTGGCAATATTGCAACTGGTGAAGCTGCATTAGCACTTGTTGAACATGGTGCAGATGGTGTCAAAGTTGGTATTGGACCTGGTTCTATCTGTACAACTAGAATTGTTGCGGGTGTTGGTGTTCCTCAAATTACAGCCATTGAGAATGTTGCTAATGCACTTAAGGGTACAGGCGTACCCTTGATAGCTGATGGTGGTATTCGTTACTCTGGTGATGTATCAAAAGCATTAGCTGCTGGTGCTCATACCGTTATGATGGGTTCAATGTTTGCAGGAACTGAAGAAGCTCCTGGAGAAGTATTTTTATTCCAAGGTAGATCATTTAAGAGTTATCGTGGAATGGGTTCCGTTGGTGCTATGAAAGATGGTGCGGCTGATCGTTATTTCCAAGAAGACAATAGTGCAAATGTTGATAAATTGGTTCCTGAGGGGATTGAAGGTCAAGTACCTTACAAAGGTAGTGTCTTAGCGATAGTTCATCAATTAACTGGTGGTGTAAGAGCATCCATGGGTTATTGTGGTTGTAAAACTATTTCTGAACTTCATGACAAGGCTGAATTTGTAGAAATTACTTCTGCAGGTGTTCGAGAGTCACATGTACACGATGTCATGATTACTAAAGAAGCTCCGAATTATCACATTGATTGATACACATAAAGAATTGACTAGTGCACGATAAGATACTTATTTTAGATTTTGGGTCTCAAGTTACCCAACTAATAGCCCGCAGAATTAGAGATTTCAATGTACTTGCAGAAATCTTTCCATATGATATTGAACCTACTCTCTTAGAGGGTAAGTTTAAAAACGAAGGTTTTAAAGGCATTATCCTTTCTGGAGGGCCAAGTTCAGTTACTGAAGAAGACTCTCCTCGTGCACCAGATAACATTTTTACTTTGGGTGTTCCTGTTTTTGGAATTTGCTATGGTATGCAAACTATGGCTCAGCAATTAGGTGGTCAAGTTCAATCGGCAGAATCTTTAGGTAAAGCAAGGGAATTTGGTTACGCTGAAGTTAGGGCAAGAGGACATACTAAATTACTAGAAAACATTGCAGATGAAACTAATAATGAAGGTCATGGATTATTAAAGGTATGGATGAGTCATGGAGACTCTGTGACTGAGATGCCTCAGGGATTTAAATTAATGGCATCAACTGAATCTTGCACCATAGCTGCAATGGCTGATGAGTCAAGAAATTTTTATGCAGTACAGTTTCATCCAGAGGTTACACACACTCTTCAAGGAGTGGCCATTCTTGAACGTTTTGTATTAGATATTTGTCAATGTATACCGGATTGGAAGATGGGTTCCTACATTGAAGAAGCAATTCAAAAAATTCAGGAGCAGGTTGGAACTGATGAAGTTATTTTAGGACTTTCTGGCGGAGTTGATTCATCTGTAGCAGCAGCATTGATTCATAAAGCAATAGGAAATCAATTAACTTGTGTTTTTGTTGATCATGGATTATTGAGACTCAATGAAGCAAATTTAGTTATGGATATGTTTGCAAAAAATTTAGGTGTCAAAGTTATTCATGTTGATGCAACAGATCAGTTTATGGGGCAGTTGGCTGGTGTTTCTGATCCAGAACAAAAGCGCAAAATAATTGGTAGAGAGTTTGTTAAAGTATTTCAGACAGAATCAGCAAAAATTAAAAATGCAAAATGGCTTGCTCAGGGGACTATCTACCCAGATGTCATTGAGTCTGCTGGAAAAGGTAAAAAGGGGACACACACAATAAAAAGTCACCATAATGTTGGTGGCTTACCCGATGACATGCATTTGAAATTACTTGAGCCTTTAAGGGAACTCTTTAAAGACGAGGTTCGTCAATTGGGAATTGAATTGGGTTTGCCGAAAGAAATGGTTTATCGACACCCATTCCCAGGACCTGGTTTAGCAGTCAGAATACTTGGCGAAATCAAAAAAGAGTTTGTATCTCTATTGCAAAAAGCTGATGATATTTTTATTGAAGAGTTGAGAAAGACGGTTGATCCTCTAACGAATCGATCTTGGTATGACTTAACTAGTCAAGCTTTTGCGGTTTTTCTTCCCGTAAAATCAGTAGGTGTGATGGGGGATGGAAGAACTTATGATTATGTTGTGGCGCTGAGAGCTGTTCAGACACAAGATTTTATGACAGCACACTGGGCCCACCTCCCGCATGATTTATTGTCAAAAGTTTCCAATAGAATTATTAATGAAGTACGTGGCTTAAATCGTGTTGTTTATGATATTTCAGGAAAGCCACCTGCAACCATTGAGTGGGAGTAGAAACTTAAGCATAAGTTATTGATTTATATATATTTTTAAGTTACACAAAAGTTTCACAAATAAAATTCAGCCATTGTTTTTAAAGTGTTTTTTACTTATAGTTGCACAAAGTAAGTCTAACAGAAATGTGTAACTACTAAAAGTAGTATGCCTGAAGAATTATCCAAAACAGAGCGCAAGCCAGACATCATTATTGTTGAAAAAGTGGAACGCTCTTTTTAACTAAAACTCTTTATTTGTTGAGCCAAGAGCATCTTGCAAGCCAAAACTCGACTCTTCGAGTTGGAGCCTCATTACTATCGAAGGTAAATGTCGAAATGATTATATTAAAGTCATTATCAAAAGAAATTCTCAAATCTCCCCAATAATCATTTTCAATAGTGCCGATGTTATATGGAATATCTATTTCGTAAGACCTTTGCTTAGACTCATATATTCTGCTGTATATATTTAAATCGCCTATTTTTTCCTTTAA
>DAIQPR010000042.1:0-14844 GCA_036787315.1 Polynucleobacter sp.
GCTTAAAAAATATGAATTTATTAAAGAAATTGAGTATGTTCAAAAAAATACTATATTCAAAATCATATGTGACCAACATATTTTTATAGATGAGAATTTGGTTCCAGGTCGACCATCTAAGCCAGTATTAGTTAGACCGCTCGATGTTAAAAAGAGGGCAATGCATACTATAGAGGGAAGAGCAACTGCTATACATGCTCTTGCACATATTGAATTTAATGCTATTAATTTAGCCCTTGATGCAGTGTGGCGTTTCCCAGGAATGCCAGAAAGTTATTATCTCGAATGGTTGAAAGTCGCTTACGAGGAAGCTAAACATTTTTTCTTACTCAATCAACATCTTAATACTTTAGGTTACAACTATGGAGATTTCCCAGCGCATGATAGTTTATGGGAAATGGTTGAGAAAACTAAGGATAATATTTTAGCTAGGATGGCTTTAGTTCCAAGAACAATGGAAGCTCGTGGATTGGACGCGGTTCCTCTGATAAGGGCAAGGTTTTTACAAGTGAAGGATTTTGAGATGGTCAAGATTCTTGACATCATTCTTCATGACGAAATTGGGCATGTTGAAATTGGTAATAAATGGTTTAATTTTTTATGTAGTTCACTAAATCTTGATCCTATTCACACTTACTCAAATTTAGCTAAACAATATAAAGCCCCAACTCTTAGAGGTCCATTCAATATGGAAGCAAGAAAAAAAGCTGGTTTTACTGACGATGAACTAATTGAACTAACAACAATAATGGCAGCTAATTCGTGAAAAAAATTAAATTTCAAAATCAAAATGAAATATTTGAAAAAGTAGGTCAAGAAATTGCTGTAAGTGACTGGCTAACAATTGAACAGGACAGAATTTCTACATTTGCCGATTGTACGATTGATCATCAATGGATACATATCGATGTTGAGCGTGCTCAAAAAGAATCAGTTTATGGCAATACTATTGCACACGGTTTTTTAACCTTATCACTAGTGCCATATTTTTTGGAGTCTTGTATTGAATATCATTTTGCAAAAAGTACGATTAACTATGGATTGAATAAAGTACGATTTCCTCATGCTGTTACAGTTGGTAGTCGTATCAGGGCAAAATTCAAAATCATAGAACTACAAAATATTGAAGGTGGGGTTCAAATAGAGTGGGGTATTCAAATTGATGTAGAGAATATCGAAAAACCTGCTTGTGTAGCAGATATGTTGATCCGTTTATATTACTAAGATTCCAAAATATATTCGGAGTCAATCAAGTTTTATCAATGCTGAGATCTACTAATTTGAAAGTACCCATTGCCTTTGCAACTATTTCACCAGTGATATCAGTAACAGTTGCTTCGCAAAAATGAATAGATCTGCCGCCTCGTAATACTTTACCTCTTGCGATAAGCTTACTTTTACCACCTTTCATAAAGGCAATAGACATATCTATTGTCAGACCAGCACCAGGATGTTGTGCTTTTGATTTTGCAGACATAGCCATTGTGAAGTCAAGCAAGGTCATCAATATCCCACCATGAGATACTCCCATTGGGTTGAGATGGTGTGCTTGCAATACTAATTCAGCTTCAACTTCACCTTGTGCAATTTCTTTTGCTTCAACACCTAGGTGGGCTATAAAGGGTACATGAACTCCGAAATATTGTTTTTCCATTAAATGTCCTAGCAAACCTCAAAAAGCCCAGCAGCTCCTTGCCCGCCACCAACGCACATAGTAACTACTACAAATTTTGCATTTCTTCTTTTACCTTCAATTAACGCATGCCCTACCATTCTTGCACCAGATACACCGTAAGGGTGACCAATTGCAATTGCACCACCATTAACGTTCAGTATTTCATCGGGGATACCAAGCTTGTCACGACAATACAAAACTTGAACAGCAAAAGCTTCATTCAATTCCCATAGACCGATATCAGATACTTTTAATCCAGTTCTTTCAAGTAGTTTAGGAATTGCATATATAGGCCCAATTCCCATTTCATCAGGTTCACATCCAGCTACTGCAAAACCTCTAAAAATCCCAAGGGGTTCAATGCCACGTTTTTGAGCTAGGGTTCCATTCATAATTACACAAGCACTTGCACCGTCAGAAAATTGACTTGCATTTCCGGCTGTAATAACGCCACCAGGAAGAGCAGATCTTATTTTTGAAACACCATCTAGATTAGTTTCTGGGCGTATACCTTCATCTTCAGAAACAGTTACATCTTTTGTGGAAAGTATTTTTGTCATGGGATCTGCAACACCCATAGTTACTTTAATAGGAGCAATTTCTTGATTGAAAAGACCTTTTTCTTTTGCTTCAAAAGCCCGCAATTGGCTTCGAACCCCATACTCGTCTTGTGCTTCTTTACTAATTTTGTATCGTTTAGCTACTTGTTCTGCAGTTTGAAGCATTGACCAATACAACTCTGGTTTCGTTTTTTGAAGTGTGGGCTCAAGTAACATATGTTGATTCATCTCAAGTTGAACACAAGAAATTGATTCAACTCCACCAGCAACCATAATTGGAACTTGGTCTACCAATACGCTATGGGCTGCCATGGCAATTGCTTGAAGGCCTGAAGAGCAAAAACGATTTACTGTGACTCCACCTACTGAAACTGGTAAGTTAGCTTTGATTGCTATTTGTCTTGCAATATTTAAGCCGGTTGCACCTTCAGGATTTGCACAACCCATGATGACATCTTCAATTTCGGATGGGTCTATCTTTGCTCTATTAATTGCTTCATGAACAACATGCCCTCCTAAAACTGCCCCATGGGTCATATTAAAGGAACCTTTCCAAGATTTGGCTAGGGGAGTGCGGGCCGTAGAAACGATTACTGCATCAGTCATGGTAACTCCAATAAGAAAATTAATTGCCAGTAAGACTTTTTGATTGAGCTAAATAATCTTGTAATAATTTAGCGGGTATCCAGAACTCATCTTTAGTTGATTTATAAAATTGTTTACACAATTGAACAACTTGGAAAAGTCCAATTTCGTCAGCATATTTGAGAGGGCCTCCCCGATAAACTGGGAACCCGTAGCCTGTCAAATAAACAATGTCTATGTCAGATGCGCGTTGAGCAATACCTTCCTCAAGTATTCTGGCACCCTCATTAATAAGGGCTAATATACAGAACTGAATAATCTCTTGGTTAGATATTTTTCTAGGAGTAAAACCGTTCTTGCTTCTAAAATCGACAAGCATTTGCTCAAGCTCTGGATCAGGAATAGGTTTTCGGTTTCCTTTTTCGTAAAGGTACCATCCTTTACCAGTTTTTTGTCCATATCTTCCAGCTTCACAAATAAGGTCCGCAAATTTTGAATATTTCATTTGTGGGTATTCAATGGCACGTCTTTTTCGAATTGCCCAGCCGATATCATTGCCGGCTAAGTCACTCATTCTAAAGGGCCCCATCACCATACCAAACTCTTCTAATGCTTTATCGATTTGCCATGGAGTTGCCCCTTGTTCAAGAAGGAACATAGCAATACGAAGATATTGCTCTACCATTCTGTTACCGATGAAACCATCACAAACTTTACAAACTACTGGAGTTTTTTTGATTTTTTGGGCTAGTTTCATTACGGTTGCTAAAACTTCGTTTGAAGTTTTTTCACCGCGAACTACCTCAAGTAATTGCATTACATTAGCGGGACTAAAAAAATGCATTCCAACAACATCATTAGGACGATTTGTAAAATTAGCAATCTTATTCACATCTAGAGTAGATGTATTCGTTGCAAGAATTGCCCCTGGTTTAATGACCTTATCAAGTTTTATAAACACATCTTCTTTAACTTGTAAGTCTTCAAAGACAGCTTCTATAACTAAATCAACATCTTTTAAATCGTCATAATTAATACTTGTTTGAAGAAGTGACATCCGTTGCTGCATTTTTTCAATTGTTAATTTACCTTTTTGAATAGTGCTTTCATAATTCTTTTGAATGGTTGCAATGCCTTTTTGTAATTGGCTTTCAGATGAGTCCAGAATGATGACGGGAAATCCTGAATTGATAAAATTCATAGCTATTCCTCCCCCCATGGTACCGGCTCCGATAATGCCAATTTTTTTAATTTCTTTGAGGGCTGTATCTGCTGGAATATCAGAAACTTTTGCTGTATTTCGTTGAGCAAAAAAAGCATACCGCATTGCTCTAGAAACTGAAGTATTCATAAGCTCTAGAAAAAACTCACGTTCTTTGATGATTCCCTTATCAAAGGGAAGTGTAATGGCAGCGGATATCGCATCAATTACTTTTTGTGCTGCTGGATATGGAGCTGCAACAGATTTAACTGTGTTTCTACAAAACTGAAGAAATCCCTCATGTGATGGGTAGTCTATGCGAATATCGCGTATTTTTTTGAGTGGTTTTTTATCAGCAACGATTTGATTGGCAAATAAAATTGCTGAGTTCAAAAAATCATCTTCAATTAATGCATCTAAGAGGGGAGTTCCCTTAAAAGAAGCTGCTATTTGAGGATCGCCTGAGAGAATAAAGTTGAGCGCATTTTCTACTCCAATAACCCTAGGCATTCTTTGAGTTCCGCCAGCTCCTGGGATTAATCCGAGTTTAATCTCAGGGAGTGCTAAAGATGCTTTTGGGTGTGCAACTCTGTAATGACATCCTAATGCTAGCTCCATTCCACCGCCCATACAAACCCCTTGAATTGCAGCTATTACTGGTTTGCTTGAGCTTTCAATTACTCTAATTACGGATTGAAGGTGAGGCTCTGTTATAGCCTTTGTGGTTCCAAACTCTTTAATATCCGCGCCACCAGAGAATGCTTTTTCTGAACCTGTCAAAATGATTGCATCTACATGATCATCTTGAAGTGCTTTATCGATACTATTGACTATTGAAACACGAAGGTCATAACCAAGACCATTTACAGGAGGGTTATTGAGTGTAACTACAGCTACTCGATTCTTTATTTCATAATTTGTATGTGTCATATTTCCTCGTATTTAATGGTCAAACTCATGCAAGCTGAGTATTAACTTGAATCACGACTTTACCAACAGCTTTTCTAGAGTTTAAATGCTCAATAGCAGCCACGGAGTCTTCAAAGATAAAAGTTTCTGTAATGAGTGGATTAATCTTATTTTGCATTATTAGTTCCATCATGTAGTTCATATTAGCAATATGATTATTGGGGTTTCTACGCACCCAATCTCCCCAAAAAACGCCAATGATATGTCGCTCAGACAATAACGCTAAGTTAAGTGGGATTTTTGGAATTTCGCCAGAAGCAAAACCCACAACCAAATGACGTCCACGCCAAGATAGGCTTCTTAATGCGATTTCTGAATAGTGACCCCCAACTGGATCGTAGACTACATTACATCCTTGTTGATTCGTTAACTCACGAATTCTTGCTTTTAAGTCTTCTTTATCATAGTTGATGACTTCGTCAGCCCCTAATTGTTTACATACTTCCAACTTTTCATCTGACGAGGCACAAGCAATTACTCTTGCTCCTAGATGCTTAGCTAATTCGATAGCAGCTGAACCAACTCCTCCAGAGGCTCCAAGAATAAGAATCGTTTCATCTTTTTGAAGCTTTGCTAAATTATTTAATGCGTGCCAAGAAGTACCGTAAGTAAGGGTTAATGCTGCAGCGGTTTTAAGTGATATGGAATCAGGTAAGGGAATAGCTAAATTAGAGTTAATGATGATTTGTTCTGCAAATCCTCCATAACTAGGAGCGCAATATATGCGATCACCTACTTTTAAATTTGCAACATTTGTGCCAACTGCACGCACAATTCCAGAGACTTCGTGTCCTGGAGAAAAGGGGAAGGGTGGTTTAGTTTGGTAAAGTCCTTGGACCATAAGTGCGTCAGGGAAGTTAACCGCAGCATAAGCAACATCAACTAAAACCTCATTCTCTTTAGGTTGATGAATATTTACCTCTTTAATTTTTAAATCATGAATGGGGCCAAATTTCTCACAAATAATTGCTTTCATATATTTACTTTCAAATTCTATTTTTGAATTATTCTCTTAGTACGTTGTTCAATTAAGGTATTTATTTTTTGATGAGGAATAATATAAAGCTCATTGTTTATTATTCCGGAAAAGGATAAAGCAGCGATTTGTTGGGCACTTAGTTTGCCTGAATTAACCGCATTCGCCATTTGTTCTTCATACATTTTGCTAGCGTCACTTTTTAAAGAATTTTGAGTGCCATACTTATCAAGGCGATTTCGAGACGATTCATGTATTTGTGTTGGAACCCATGCTGGGCATAATATTGAAACCCCAATGGGTGCATCAATATCAATAAGCTCTTGATGCAAGGTTTCTGATAAGGTTACAACCCCATGTTTTGAAGCATTGTATGCAGCCATACCAGGTGTACTAATCAAGCCTGCAGCAGAAGCAGTATTCAAAATATGTGAACGATTATTTTGTTTTAACATCTTAGGAACAAAATATCTTATTGCATTTGAGATACTCATTAAGTTAACGTTAATTAGCCAATTCCAGTCTTCGGAAGTGTATTCCCAGGACAATCGATTTAGGCAAACTCCTGCGTTGTTACAGAGGAGTTCAACAGATCCAAAACTTTCAAAACTTTCATTACACAGATGTGCGACATCTTCCTCAGAACTAACATCGGTCTTAACCAATTTAATTTTATTATCTGGTAAAGACAATACAGATTGCGCTTTTAAAAGTCCATCATGATCTATATCTGCTAAAACTAAATTCATATCCAATACACTTGCTTGCTTAGCAAGTTCAAGGCCAATACCACTTGCTGCGCCAGTTATGACTGCAGTACCATTGTTAAGATTAAGTTTGTCAGTACTCATCGTATCAATTCGATAGTGCCTAAATTAGTAAGGTGTGGTACGACAGTGTATAGGTCCTTCTGGGAGGCAAATAAGACCTCGTCATGCCAATTTCTATCATTTAATAATTTTCCAACTCTTGATTGATTAAGGTGTTCAATAGATGAACCACTTGAATGAAATATTTGGGCTGCTTTAGCGCTATCTGAGAGTTCAGCCTCTGGGAATGAGTTTAATAACTTTTCTACAAAATAACCTGCACCGTAAAAATCTTCAATATTGAATTGATCATTTGATCCAGAACAGACAATAATGATGTTTTCGTTTTGATAATTACCTTGGATATATTCCACAATAGCATTAGCATTTAAAAGTGAACCTACATAAGTCTTTTTTGCATTTTTGCAGTCATTTAATGCAACAGTTCCATTGGTGGTGCAATACACCATTTGAGTATCTTCCATGCCTGACTTTAAAAGAGCTAGGGGAGTTGGTTGAATAAATCCTGGTAGAGTGTCAGCGTTTAGCTCACCAGAGTATTTAAATATAACGCTACTATTTTTAGATTGAAATTCAAGTGCTTCATCATAGTTTCTTACCGGTACAATATATTTACAACCATTAGCTAGGGCTGTAACAATAGAGCTTGTAGCAATTAATATATCAAGAACAATTACGAGTTTGTCCTCAAGTTTTTCTTTCTTTATCTCAGATTTGTTGGTTAAAACGTGTATTTTGGTCATTTCAATTATTGTTTGGACGTTTTTCAAACATATTCCATGCCTCTAATGTTGTTGTTAGGACATCATCTTGATTAAAGCAACTCCAGCGTGTGAAGACCATTCCAAGATGAGGTTTACTATTAAGAGGTCTTGTCTCTAAAACTTCAACAATAGTTTTTAAAGTATCCCCGGGTCGAACTGGTTTAATCCATTTTAAGCTTTCAAGCCCAGGCGATCCTACTGAGGTAGAGTTCGTCATAAAAGTATCTGCGACCATTCTCATCATGAGAGAGCCAGTTTGCCATCCACTAGCAATAAGACCTTTATAGGGGGTTTTAGCAGCTTCTTCAGTACTAATATGAAATCTTTGTGGATCGTATGAGTTAGCAAAATCAATAATTTCAGATTCTGTAATTGTTTTTGGTCCACAGATAAATTTTTGACCAACATAAAAATCTTCCCAATAAAAAAACTGTGTCATTTGTATTCCTTTGTTATGAATTAACTTTTTTGAGTCTTTGTAATACCGCAAAAACACCACTTGATTTCAAGATCATTTTTTCACCGACTTTAAGATAACAATCAGCAAAGCTAATTTTTGCTCCAATTTTATGAATGTGCATTTCAGTATGTACCCAATCTCCTGGTCTTGGACTCGCGATGAAGTCTGAGTTTAGATGAACTGTTACCAGCTTTTGGGGTGGATCGGTAGCGCGTGAAAGGTTGTATCCAAGGGCTGAATCAGCCATAGAAATTAGCATACCACCATGAGCTAGTCCCCATATATTTGTATGTTTTTCATCAATATGAATACCAAATACCTTTTCAATTTTGCTGTTTTCTTTTTCAACATCTTTAAAATACCAAGGTCCCAGCATAGTTAGAAACTTCTCATTATCAGAAGACATTAAATGGGGCTTGAATCCCTCAGGAATATGGAATTGACTCATTTGTACTATTGGATGGGTTTGAATGTATCTTTGTTTGGTGGACGTTTTTCTATAAATGCATTAAGGATTTCTTTAGCAGCAGCTTGTTGTAATAACTTTTGAAACTCTTCAATTTCATTTTGTATTGTTTTTTGAATTTGTGTTTGCTGATTTTCTTTGATAAGTCTCTTACTTGTTAATAATGAGTAATAGGGTTTATCAGCGAGCCTTTTACAGATATTCATACCCTCAAGAATCAATTCTTCTTTCGGATAAATAGAGTTTAATATGCCCGCTTTAAGAGCCGTTTCACTATTAAAGAAATCTCCAAGAAGTAAAAGTTCGTTGGCTAATTTTTGCCCAGCAATATTAGGTAATATTAGACTTGATGCACCTTCAGGACAAAGTCCTAGATTTACGAATGGAAGTTGAAATTTAGCTTCTTGAGAAGCAATGACAAAATCTGCATGGAGTAAAAGTGTCGTACCAATACCAATTGCTTGCCCACCAACTGCACATACTAATATTTTTTTAAACCTAGAAATAACTCTCAGAAATTCAAAAGCTGATGAAGCTGCGTCTTGAGTAGGGGTTATAAATTCACTTAAATCATTACCGGAGGTAAAAAGATTATCTTGTCCATGAAGATATACGACTGATATAGAAGTACTTTCATCCGCATAAGCTAGATGTTGAGTTAATAAATCATACATTTGAGAAGTTAAGGCGTTTTTCTTTTCAGGCCTAAATATTTCAATTTCAAGGATATTTTCATGAAGCTTTGCCTTAATGTTTCCATTATTTTCAAATGTTTTCATAGATTTATATTCTAATAATTTAATGTTTGATGATTTCTATTATCAATTAAATAATATTGTGAGTGTTCAAGTTTAAAATACCACTCATGTATAACGTTAAAGAAATATTTTCAACTCTCCAAGGAGAGGGGACTCATGCTGGAAGAGTTGCTATATTTTGTCGCTTTACTGGATGTAATTTATGGTCCGGTAGGGAGGAAGATCGTAGTAAAGCTATTTGCCAGTTTTGTGATACTGACTTTGTCGGTACAGACGGTTCTGGTGGTGGAAAGTTTCAAAATGCGGGTGATTTAGCACAAAATATTCTTAATGAGTGGTTAACTATGAACCGGTCTGTTAACCATCGTTATGTCATTTTTACTGGTGGTGAGCCACTTTTACAACTTGATGATGACTTAATTAAAGCATTAAAAGAACATCATTTTGAAATTGGTATTGAAACAAATGGAACTATTGCTCCTCCACATGGTATTGATTGGATTTGTGTAAGTCCTAAAGATGGAAGTGAATTGGTATTACTCCAGGGGAGTGAAATCAAATATATTGTCCCTCAAAATGATTTACTATTTAGTAAGGAAAAGATTATTCAGAAGTTAAAGCGTTTTGAGCAAATGAATTTCAAACACTTTTATCTTCAAGCTATGGATAGTCCTTCTAAAGACAGGCATTTAAAGTTAGCAATCGAATTATGCAAAGAACGTCCAATTTGGCGTCTAAGTACGCAGCAACATAAATTTTTGAATCTTCCCTAGAAAATAATGCATCTATTTCACATTACAAGGCGTCTTGAGTTCGATGCTGGTCACAGAATTCCAAATCATCATGGGCAGTGTCGTCATTTACATGGTCATCGCTATCAATTAGAGCTCACATTACAAGGAGGTATCAATGAGACTGACGGAGCTTCTGATGAAGGCATGGTCATGGATTTTGGATTAATAAAGGAAATCCTCCAAAAAATCATTATTGATCCTTGGGATCATTCTTTTTTTGTGGCTGATTCCGACCTAGATCTAATTCAGTTTTTAGAAACGATACCCAATCACAAAACAACCATTATTAAGGGTGTTCCAACAGCTGAAAATCTTGCCAAGAATGCTTTTGATTTACTTGCTCCTGTTATTCAAGAGCAATATGGAAAAAGCTTAATACTTCACCAGTTAAGACTATATGAAACTCCCAATTGTTGGGCGGACGTATTTTATGAATCAAATTGATCATGATTATTGGATGCGTATTGCTCTTGATGAGGCAAATTTAGCTTCCAAGGAGAATGAAGTACCTGTTGGTGCAGTTTTAGTTCATAATAATCAAGAGCTTGCAAGAGGTCACAATCAGCCAATCCAGCTTAATGATCCAACAGCACATGCTGAAATCATGGTTCTACGCAAAACTGCTTCACAATTACAGAATTACCGTTTGCCTAACTTAACTTTATATGTAACATTAGAACCATGCATGATGTGTGCGGGTGCAATTTTTAATTCTCGTGTTTCTAAAGTTTTTTTTGGCGCCAAAGATCCTAAGACTGGGGTTGCTGGTAGTGTCCTAAATGTTTTTGAAAATGACAATTTAAACCATCATTGCCAAGTTGAGGGTGGAGTTTTATCGAGTGATTGTGCTCAAATACTGAAGGATTTTTTCAAAGTAAAAAGATCTAATCCCATTAAAATTTCAACATGAATTCAAAACACCAATCTATTTATTGTTTTGCTCCCTCTGGTAGAGTGATTGATTTGGATACTGTTTTACTTGGTGAAACATATCTCAAGGAGCAGGGTTTTAATGTTTTAAATACTGAGAGTTCTCAAAGGCAATATGAGCGATTTGCTGGAACTGATGAGCAAAGGATTCATGAAATCAATAGCTTATCTACGATAACTAATAATTCAGATGAATGTATCGCTTTGTCAATTAGAGGTGGGTATGGAATGAGTAGATTACTCTCTAAAATTGATTGGGATGGTCTAGCAAAAGCTGTTGATGGTGGTTTAAAGATAGTTGGTCATAGTGACATAACTTCTCTCAACTTAGGTTTGTTTGCTAAAACAGGAAGAGTAAGTTATGCAGGACCTATGTTGAGTTACGATTTTGGTAAGAGCTCTTCTGAAATTTCTCCATTTACCGCAAAAAGTTTTTTTGACACTATGGCTACTACAAATATCCATGCAAATATTATAACTAGACAAAATTGGTTAAACACGAATAGTTTTCAGTGTGAAGGGACACTCTGGGGTGGAAATTTAAGTATTATTAATAGCTTACTAAGTACTTCATATTTTCCAGATAAGTCTATGATTAAAAATGGAATATTATTTATAGAAGATATTAATGAGCATCCGTATCGTATCGAACGACTTCTTTATCAATTAGTTCATGCTGGCGTCTTACAGTCACAACAAGCAATCGTTTTTGGTGATTTTTCTGGATATAAATTAAGTTCACTTGATGCTGGATATGACCTTGATAAATGTATAGCTGTCATAAAAAATGAACTGAATGACATGGGTTCAAAAACTCAAATATTGAATAATCTTCCATTTGGTCATTGTTTTGATAAGTTAACTTTACCCATAGGGAAAACGGTTCAAATTAATGCAAATTTTGACGGGTTTGAACTTAAAAGTATTTAAAAACAACTATTTAATGTATTAATCAAATGCTAAAATAACGTTTTAGTTTTTTTATATTCCTTTCTGAGTTTCCAAGTGCTAGCAACTTCCAACATTACAATGCAATTCGGGCAAAAGCCCCTTTTTGAAAATATTACAGTTAAATTTGGCGGTGGTAATCGTTACGGTTTAATTGGAGCCAATGGTTGTGGTAAATCAACCTTCATGAAAATTTTGGGAGGTGAGTTAGAGTCTTCTTCAGGTCATGTCATGTTAGAGCCCAATATTAGATTGGGTAAATTACGTCAGGATCAATTTGCATTTGAGGAGTTCAGGGTTCTCGATGTCGTGATGATGGGACATGCTGAAATGTGGGCTTCTGCACAGGAGCGGGATGCAATTTATGCAAATCCTGATGCTACTGAAGATGATTACATGCAAGCAGCAGAATTAGAAACAAAATATGCCGAATATGGTGGATATACAGCTGAAGCCAAAGCAGGGGAGTTACTTTTAGGCGTTGGAGTTCCTATTGAACAACATCAGGGGCCTATGAGTGCTGTTTCACCTGGTTGGAAATTAAGAGTTTTATTAGCCCAGGCACTTTTTGCTGATCCAGATGTACTTTTACTGGATGAGCCTACTAACAACTTAGATATTCATACAATTCATTGGCTTGAGGACGTCCTCAATGAGAGAAATAGCACAATGATCATTATTTCTCACGATCGCCATTTTTTGAATTCCGTCTGTACTCATATGGCAGATATGGACTACGGAACTCTCAAAGTTTATCCTGGCAACTACGATGACTATATGTTGGCTTCGGCACAGGCTAGGGCACAACAAATGTCAGATAATGCCAAGGCTAAGGACAAAATCGCCGAATTACAAGACTTTGTTCGTCGATTCTCTGCAAACAAGTCTAAAGCTAGACAAGCTACTTCAAGGCAAAGACAACTTGAAAAAATCGAGGTTGCGGACATTAAGCCATCATCTAGGCAAAATCCATTTATACGTTTTGAGCTTGAAAAAGTACTACACAATATTGCTGTTGAGTGTGATGGTATTACAAAAGTATATGACCGCACTATATTTAAAAACTTAAACATAACAGTTCAACCAGGTGAAAAAATCGCAATCATTGGTCAAAATGGCGCTGGTAAAACTACCTTGCTTAACACTATATTGAGCGAGCGATTTAATGGGATTGCTGCAGATCATGGTACTGTTCGTTGGGCAGAGCATGCTAATGTTGGCGTTATGCCGCAAGATACCAACGAAAGCTTTCCAAAAGATATGATTTTGTCTGATTGGATGAACCAATGGGGCAAGCCGGGTGATGATGATCAAGCTATTCGAAGTATATTAGGACGTCTTTTGTTTTCTGGCCCTGAAATTACAAAGTCAGTTAAAGTGATTTCTGGAGGAGAAAAGGGCAGAATGATTTGGGGTAAATTGATGTTAGGCCGTCATAATGTCTTAGCTTTGGATGAGCCTACCAATCATATGGACATGGAATCAATTGAAAGTATGCAAATCGCCTTAGAAAAGTTTAAAGGCACACTTATTTTTGTTTCCCATGATCGTGAGTTTGTATCTGGACTGGCTAATCGTATTTTAGAGGTTAAGATGGATGGTACTGTGAATGACTTCTCAGGAAGCTATGAAGAGTATTTAGTTAGTCAGGGTTTAGAAACTTAAGCTTAATCTGGGTTTTTAAAGCGCATAGCGGAACCTTCTTCGGTTATTCTTTGCCATACTTGTTTTTTTTCAGAAGGGCTCATTGCAACCCAATTAGATACTTCTAGTATGGTCCTTCCGCATCCTTTACATACATCATCAAACAATGTAGAGCAAATTCCGATGCAGGGAGAATCCACATTTTCTCTATTACTTGATCCAAAATCATTGCTCATGAATGCGTTCCTAATTGAATAAGTTCGATTTTGTAGCCATTTGGATCTTCTACAAAGGCAATAATCGTGTTTCCACCTTTGACAGGTCCAGCTTCTCTGGTTATTTTTCCACCTTTTTGCTTGATGAGATTACATGTTTCGTAAACATTTTCTACACCTAAAGCAATATGTCCATAATATCCACCGTGTTCGTATTCATGAACGCCATGGTTATAAGTAAGTTCTAGTTCAGCTTGTCCTTCTTTATTGCCGGTACCATATGCCAAAAATGCTAGGGAATAATTTTGTTCAGGCCTAACAGTAGTGCGAAGAAGATTCATACCCATGACCTCAGTATAAAAACGTATTGACTCATCGAAGTTATTTACTCGGAGCATTGTATGTAGGAATTTCATTTATATACTTTCTGTCATTAATATCTTATTTAACATAATAATTATTATACGCAATATAATATGATTTAGATTTTAATTTTGTGAGCTAACCAATCTTGGTTTTAGAACATAATCTTCGCCATACAATTTCTTCCATCTTGAACGTAAACCATCTCCAATTTCTTTTTGGTTATTAAGATATGCAAAATCAATTGCTGTGTAATTTTGTGTATTGTGAAGTGCTAAGTTAGCATCATGGTCTAGTAAAAATTTAACTACTTTTATATGTCCATATCTAGAAGCTAACATTAAGGGTGTTGTATTTGAAGGACTTAAAGAATCTACATCTACTTCTTTAGAAATTAAATACTCAACCACATCCAAATGACCACTTGTTGCAGCGTAATGTAAAGGTGTCCAACCTTCTTTATCTGGCTCTGCACCTAGATCATCTACCATGTACTTAATTAAATCTAATTTACCCTTTAATGCGAGCATCATAAGTGCATTTTCAGAGTAATTATTTTCCATATCTATATCAATATCAGGGACTTGCAAGAGATATTTAAATACTTTGTAAGAATCTTCTTTAACAGCGAAAGGTAAAGGAGCATCACCATATTTATTAAGAGTATTAACGCTTAAGTCTTTGTTATTAATAGATTTTTTTACTC
>DAIQPR010000209.1:0-3234 GCA_036787315.1 Polynucleobacter sp.
AATTGAACACTGGACTCATTTTTATACAGATTATGGTATTGCTTTACAGAAACGATTTTTTAATCACTTTTTAAAAGGTGAGCGTAATGATTGGAATAAACAACCTAAGGTATATTTACAGGTCCGTCATCCAGGAGAAAAGTTTGAACCTCGTGGTGAGTCAGCGTGGCCTCTAAAGTCAACTAAATGGAAGCAAGTTTATTTAGATGCTAAAGATTTAACTCTGAATGAAAATATCGTAAGTTCTTCAGCGAAAGTTTCTTATCGAGGGCTTGGGAATGGAGTCACCTTTATGACAAGCCCATTAGCTGAGCAAACTGAAGTTACTGGCCCCTTGGCTGCAAAATTATTTATTTCGTCATCAACCACTGATGCGGATTTATTTTTAATTGTTCGAGTTTTTGATGAGAACATGAAAGAAATTGTTTTTCAGGGGGCTTTAGATCCGCATACACCGATTGCACAAGGATGGCTAAGAGCCTCTCATCGTGAGTTGGATTCAAAAAAATCAAAGCCATATCAACCATACCATCCACATACAAAAATTGAGCCACTCAAACCAGGTAAAGTATATGAATTAGATATAGAAATTTGGCCAACCTGTCTCGTGATTCCTGCAGGGTATCGAATAGCTTTGACTGTTCGTGGTAAAGATTATGTTTACCCTGGTGGTACAGGTGGCAAACTTTCTAATATGAAAAATGAATTTACAGGAGTTGGCCCTTTTTTACACAATGATGTAAGAGATCGTCCTCCAGAAATATTTGACGGGAATATCACAATCCATACTGGGCCTGAAAATGTTTCATGGTTGATGTTGCCAATTATTCCAAGTTCCACCAAAAAAAGTAAAAAGTAATGAGTGTTACATCATTAGAAAAAGGCTTCATTTATAAAATTGCACTGTACTTGCAAAATACCTGCGCATTTTTCTTATTACCTATGTTGGCATTTATTGTATGTTTAGATGTCGCCGCAAGGTACATTTTCAATAGCCCTTTAGCTTGGGCTTCTGAACTAACAACAATCATTTTGTTGTGTACTTTTATGAGTGGGATTCCAATTTGTACTGCGCAAGATGGTCATATCAGAGTTGAGACTTTCTATGAGGACTACTCTCCTAAAAAGAGTGCATGGGCAGATCTATTAGGAGACCTAATGGGAGTTTTTTTCATGGGACTTTTAACTGTTCGGTCTTATTTAGATGTCCCAAGGTTTTTTGCTAGAGGTGAACGCTCAGACATGATTAATTTACCGCATTGGATTGTTGCAGCCTTTGTAGGTACTTGCGCTTTAGCAACTTGCATAGTTTTACTTGGCAGAATGTACTTGGCATTTCATCGGGTATTGATGAAACAAGAAGCAATATCATTAGAAAAAGAATAGGTTAAGTCATTATGGAACCAATTTACATTGGCTATATTGCTCTTGTAGCGTTGTTAGGCCTTCTTGCATTGGGTATACCTATATCTTGGAGTGTGGGTTTAGTGGCTGTATTAGGTAGTTTTTATTTAAATGGTGTGAATCAAACAGCCTCTCAAATAGTATTAACTGTTTGGGAAAATGGAACTTTATTTGTTTTTATTGTGTTGCCATTATTTTTATTGATGGGGCAATTATCTTTTCACACGGGCATTGCAAATGATTTGTATGACTGTATTCATAAATGGTTTGGGCATCTTCCTGGTGGGTTGGCTGTAGCGGCTGTTATTGCAAATGCAATTTATGGTGCTGTAACTGGCAACAGTGTTGCGGCAGTGGCGACTATGGGACCAATGGTGATGCCACAGTTTCGAAAATACAATTACAACTTATCACTGGCTACCGGAACTTTAGCTTCCGCAGGAACCTTAGCTGTATTGGTTCCACCATCAACACTGCTTACTATTTATGGACTGTGGACTGAGACATCGATTGGTGAATTATTTACCGCTGGAATTATTCCTTGTTTACTGATTGCTGTTTCTTATTGTATTGTTCTTATGGTGTGGTGTATTCTCAAGCCAGAGATGGGGCCTAAAGGGCCAATATATTCTTGGAATGAACGTATAGGATCTTTAAAGCAGTTACTGCCAACAATGGTTGTAATGTTCATGGTATTGGGTGGAATTTATGGTGGAATAGTTACACCTGCAGAGGCTTCTGGTATAGGAGTTGCCGGCGTCTTATTAGTTGCTGGACTTACTGGTCGGCTCACAAAGAAGGCTTTGGTAGATTCATTACGTGCTGCATCAACCACAAGTGGGATGGTATTTACGATTCTCATCACAGGAATCGTTTTTAGTAGATTCCTCGTACAGACTCAAGTTACATCAAGTATTTTGGAATGGATATCTGCAATGCACTTATCTAAAATACATGTGTTACTTGCAATTCTTGTATTTTATTTTATCCTTGGAACAGCATTAGATACTTTTGGAATGTTGATACTATCACTTCCTTTTGTTATTCCTATCATTGATGCTTATAACATTGACAAAATTTGGTTTGGGGTATTTGTTGGAGTAATGGTAGAACTTGCAGCAGTAAGTCCACCAGTGGGTATTACAGTTGCTGTTATGAGGGCGGTTGCTCCAGATGTATCAACAACTGATATTTTTAAAGGGTGTTATCCTTTTTTAATACTCACATTGCTACTGGGAGTTGAGCTCATTATTTGGCCTGATTTAGCTTTATGGCTACCAAGAACATTAAGATAATAAATTAAAAATATATTTGGAGACTTATATGACACGAAGTGCAAAAACAGAAAAGAGCAAATTAAAATGATTACAACTAGAGATGGTACTCGCTTGAGTTACAGGATTCATTCAAGTGAAAGCAATTCAAACAAAAAAATAGTATTGATTCATTCATTAGCTATGGACAAAGATTTTTGGGAGCCCGTAGCGAATCAACTATCGGAATTTGCAGATGTATTGACTTATGATTGTCGTGGTCATGGTTTATCAGACAAACCTCAAGGACCTTATAGTGCAGATCTATTTGCAGATGATTTAAAAGACATGTTGGATGCTTTGAAATGGCAAAAAGTTCTAGTTGCTGGGGCTTCTATGGGGGGAAGTATTGCCCTTAATTTTGCTATTCGCCATGCTGCAAATACTTGTGGCCTTGGACTTGTTGATACAACAGCCTCTTATGGTGAAGATGCTCCAAAAAATTGGGCAGAGCGAGCAGCTAAAACGCAAAAAGATGGAATGCAGGCATTAATTGAATTTCAGAAGACACGTTGGT
>DAIQPR010000210.1:0-3234 GCA_036787315.1 Polynucleobacter sp.
GAAAAAAGCAGTATCCAAAAAGGATCAGGTCCTCTTACAAACTAAAGATTTAAGTAAATCCTTTAGTGGAATTAAAGCCTTACAAAACGTCAGTTTAGAAATTTACCAAGGCGAAATATTAGGGCTTTTAGGCCCGAATGGTTCTGGTAAATCCACATTTATAAATGTGATTAGTGGTCACTATCCTGCGACCGGTGGGCAAAAGTTATTCGAAGGCAATGACATTACTGCTTTATCAGCGCATCAAATTGCGGCTAAAGGAATCACAAGAACGTATCAGACTCCGAGACCCTTTAACGAATTAACTGTCATGGACAATACTCGTCTTGTAGCATCTTATGCAGGTAATGTTAGCTTAGATGAGGCCAGTGAACTCGCTTATGCAGCGCTGAAGCAAGTTGGACTTGAGGATAAAGCTGATTCACTTCCTTCTGATCTCAATTTGCATCAAAGAAAGTTTTTAGAGTTTGCCCGTGCACTAGCTGCAAAGCCAAAATTACTGATGTTAGATGAAGTCTTATCTGGACTCACTCCAAGTGAAATTAATAGCTCTGTTGAGTTAATCCAAAAAATTAGAAGTCAGGGCACAACCATATTGTTTGTTGAACATGTGATGTCAGCAGTCATGGCTTTAGCCGATCGCATTGTAGTTTTAAACCATGGTCAAATGATTGCTAAAGGTCTTCCTGCAGATGTGATGCGTGATCCAGAGGTCATGGCGGCATATTTAGGGAAAAAGGCTTAGATATGTTAAATCTTAAAAATATTCAAGTTTCTTATGGTCCTGCCAAAGCATTATGGGATGTATCTTTGCATGTCAATGAGGGCGAACTTGTTTGTGTAGTCGGTCCAAATGCTGCAGGTAAAACAACTTTAATTAATGCAATTGCTGGATTAAATCCCCTGGTTGGCGGATCAATGGTCTTTAATGAAAAAGACATGAAGGGGGTTGCTCCCCATGAGTTTTGTAATTTAGGAATTGCGCTTGTACCTGAGAGTAGAAGATTATTTGTTGAAATGTCAGTTTTAGAGAATCTAGAACTCGGTAGTTACATTCCAAGAGCTAAGGCAGTACGTCAAGAGTCACTAGAAATGGTTTTAGAATTATTTCCGATCTTGAAGCAAAAAATTAATCAAGTATCAGGATCACTTTCTGGTGGACAACAACAGATGGTAGCGATTGGTAGGGCATTAATGGCAAAACCGAGTTTATTGCTTCTAGATGAGCCTTCTCTTGGTTTAGCACCTGCCATTGTGATTGACATGTTTGACGCAATTAAGAAGGTCAATAGTGAAGGTATTTCTGTTCTTTTGGTAGAGCAAAATGTTAGTATGGCATTAGAAATTGCTAGTAGGGGTTATGTTCTTGAGGAGGGGCGGGTTGTTGCAGAAGGAGCCGCAAATGATTTGCTCAATAGTCCTGAGATACAAAAAGCATATTTAGGTATTCACGATTAATTAAATAAGGAGATAGATATGATATTTATGTTTTATATGATGGATAAGCCAGATGCGTTCGCATTACGTGATGAATTAAGACCAATTCATAAAGCATATTTAGCAACTAAAGCTGCTGATATGGCTTTTGCAGGCCCTTTAAAAAATGACGACGATACCAAGATGGTAGGTACTTTATTGGGTATTGATTTCCCGAATAGAGAAGCTGCTGCGGCTTGGATTAAGGAAGAGCCATTTACTAAAAATGGTGTTTATGCAAGTATGCACATCTATCCATTTGAAAACCTTTGGGAGCAAAAAAAGGGCTTCCCTCCAGGTAAGTAATACAAAAAATAGTAAAACCAACATTAATTCGATTCTCTTTTAACTAAAGAACGGGGACAAATGATGAGACAACATAAAATGAGTTGTAGAAATTTGCAGTGCAATTGTGGTGTTCTAGAAATTGCAAGTGAAAATCAATCGGAACTTGAGCCTCGTCGCTCATTTTTAAAGAAAGCCGGTAGTTTAGGCGCTTTGGGTTTGTTGGGTGGTGCTTCAGTTCAGAGTGTGAGCGCTGCTGGACGTGGGATTATTGATACACATCACCATTTTTATTCTCCGAGCTACATGAAAGCTTGGGTTGATTATGAGGATGCAAAAGGACTGCCACATTTTCCTACGCAATTAGCATGGACTCCTGAGGGTGCTGTCGCAGCGATGGATCAAGCAGGTGTTCAAAAATCTATTTTGTCATTAGCTTCTACGCCGGGTGTTTGGTTTGACTTTGAATTACCAAAAATCAAGAACATGGTTCGTGAAGTGAATGATTATGCCGCGCAGATGATGAAAAAATATCCTGGACGCTTTGGGTTATTTGCTGCGGTAAATATGATTGATGTTGAGAGTTCTTTAAAAGAAATCGAGTATGCATTTGATGTCTTAGGTGCTGATGGCGTCGGTATTCAAACGAACTATGGGGATAAATGGCCAGGCCATCCTTCCTTTGCACCTATTTTTGAAGAGTTAAACCGTCGTAAGGCAGTTGTTTACTTCCATCCTTTGGTCGCAACTTGTTGTGCTAGATTAAACACAGGCACCTACGGATCTGTGATTGAGGTACCGCATGACACAACTAGGGCTGTTACAAATTTACTTTTAACAGGTTCATTCTTAAAGTTTAGAGATATTCGTTGGTTGTTCTCCCATGCTGGTGGAACAATTCCAATGTTGGCAGGTCGTATTAATTACTTCCATGGCAACAAACCCAACACTGCCACGTTTGCACCAAATGGGATCGAAGCTGAGTTACAAAGGTTGTATTACGATACAGCGAATGCAACGCACCCATCTAGCATGGCGGCTTTGTTAAAGTTAGTACCTCCATCCCAGGTAACTTATGGTAGTGACTATCCTTATGTACCAATGGATACTCAAGTAAAATCACTTGAAAGTCAGGGACTTAGCAAAGAATTGGTGGAACGAATAGAATATCTTAACGCGCAAGCATTATTATCTAAGGTTCGCTAGTATTAATAAGTAATTAATTTTTATCTAAAGGAAATGCAATGAGACTATTACGTTTTAAAACTCCAGATGGTCATCCAGCTTTGGGTGCTCGTATAGGTGATGAAGTTATCAATTTGACTGAACTAGGATGTCCTGGAACTTTGGACGAATTGTTACGTCATGGTGCTGCAGGAATGGCTTCTGCTAAAGCTGCTATTGAGAAAGCTACAAAACGTTTGCCTTTATCTAGCGTGCAATTATTGCCTCCAATCCATCACCCACACAAAG
>DAIQPR010000211.1:0-3198 GCA_036787315.1 Polynucleobacter sp.
AAACAAGGAGACCTCCGTCATGGGAAAACGCTATAGCTTTTTTAGGCTAATATTTTGCGCATTTTTATTCTTACACTTGACTGGTGTAAGTGCGGCTGAGCCAACCTATCCTAATAGGCCCATTAAGATTATTGTGCCATTTCCACCTGGCGGTCCTACTGATAATTATGCGCGTTTAATTGCGAGCAAAATGCAGGAAGACTTTAAACAGCCGGTCGTTGTAGATAATCGTGCAGGAGGAACTGGTACACCAGGGACATTAGCTGTTATGAATGCTCCAGCAGATGGTTACACCCTACTCTTTACGTCTAATAGTGCGCACTTGATAGGACCCTTATTAAAAAGTCCTATTCCTTTTGATTCTGAGAAAGACTTTACACCTTTATCGATGGTCATTAAATACCCTATGTATTTATTGATTAATCCAAATTTACCGGTTAAATCTATTCCTGAATTTATTCAATACGCCAAAGCTAAACCCAATCAACTTAATTATTCTAGTGTTGGTATTGGTAGTGGCGGTCATCTTGCGTGTGAGTTATTTAATATTGCTTCAGGCACTAATGTCGTTCATGTTCCTTATAAAGGAGCTGCACCAGCGCAAGCTGCATTGATAGGCGGTGAGACCCAAATGTTTTGCGATAGCGTAGGAAACTCACAAGGAATGGTCAATGCGGGAAAGATGCGTGGTTTAGCATTATTCTCGGATAAGCGTTCAAGTGTTGTACCCGATGTTCCAACAATGGGAGAGATGGGCTTGCAGGGCTTAGCTGCTTATATTTGGTTAGGAATGCTTGCACCACCCAATATGCCCCAAGATATACAAAATAAGTTAAATGCTGAATTAGTAAAAATAATGGCTTTACCTGATGTGTCACAATTTGCTCTAAAGGGTGGGAATGATATTGTTGCTAACACACCAGCGCAATTTGGGCAGATGATGCGAGATGAAAAAGACTTATGGCTTAAGGTGATTCGTGAGAAGAATATCAAAGCAGAATAAATCAATCCATTCTTATAATTAACAATTTACTAAATAAAACAATAATGACAAGCTCAAGCAAAATTCATGGTGGAAAAATATTAGCTAACGCATTAATGCGTCAGGGGGTTGAGTATGCTTTTGGGGTTCCAGGAGAGAGTTACTTAGCTTTATTGGATGGTTTGTACGATCATGAAAAGCAACTTCAATTTATTACATGCCGACAAGAAGGTGGTGCGGCATACATGGCAGATGCTTATGCAAAATTAACTTCCAAGGTTGGAGTATTGATGGTCACCCGTGGACCTGGCGCATCGAATGCTATGGTGGGTGTTCATACTGCTTATCAGGATAGTACTCCGATGGTGGTTCTCGTTGGTCAGGTCGGAACAGATATGGCAGAGCGCGAAGCATTTCAAGAAGTTGATTTGCGCAAAATGTATTCTGAATGTGCAAAATGGGTTGGTAGTATTGATCGTGTTGATCGGATTGATGAATACGTTTCAAGGGCATTTCATATAGCCCAAGCTGGTCGTAAAGGACCAGTCGTTCTAGCTTTACCAGAGGATGTTTTATTTGAAGAGGGGTATTCCAAACCTGCTTTATCTGCCCACATTGTGCAACCTGGTTTAAATCCTTTGGTTTTTGCACAAGCTATGAATGCCTTAGAGGAGGCGATTTCTCCATTAATTATTGTAGGGGGAAGCTCTTGGGATCTGCAAACATGTAAACAACTTCAGACTTGGGCTGAGAATAAAAATATCCCGATTGTTACAGCGTTTCGCCATCAAGATTTAATTGATAATTACTCTCCTGCTTATGCTGGAGTCTTAGGATTAGGTTCTAATCCTAAACTAATTGACAGATGTAAAAATGCAGATTTAGTCATTGTTATTGGAGATCGCTTAGGAGAGATTACTACGCTGGGTTATACCTTGTTTGATGTCCCGCATCCAAAACAAACTTTAATTCATGTTCATCCAGGGGCAGAAGAAATTGGAAAGGTATACCGTCCAAGTTATGCAATTAATTGCTCCCCCAAAAATTTTGTAGAAGCATTGGTCCACAATGTTAAGCAACTTAGAGCTGACCCCAATCACTTTCAACGTGCAAGACAAGAGCAATTGGAATATATGCAGCCTGTTCCTATTGTTGGTGAGATTCAACTTGCGAATATTTTTGCAGAGTTACCTAAATATATTCCAAAAGATGCCATATTAACCAATGGCGCTGGCAACTTTACAACATGGCTGCATCGTTTTTACTCTTATGGTGGATTTAGAACACAATTAGCACCTGCTAATGGTTCTATGGGGTATGGATTGCCAGCCGCTATAGCTGCGAAGATTACCCACCCTGAGCGCACTGTCATTGGTGTGACCGGTGATGGCGATTTTATGATGAATTGCCAAGAGTTAGCCACTGCTATGAAATATGATGCTAAGCCCATTATTTTGATATTAAATAATGGGATGTATGGAACTATTCGGATGCATCAAGAACGAGAGTTTAAATCTAGAGTATCAGGCACTTTTTTAACTAATCCGGACTTTACCCTACTTGCAAAAAGTTTTGGCATGCTAGGTTATCAAGTTAAAACAACCCAAGCTTTTTTTGATGCATTGCAGGATGCGATTTCGCAAAATCAGGGAGCTGTTATTGAACTGGTAACAGAGCCAGAAGCGATTACGCCCAATAAAAAATTATCCGAGCTTTCTTAGTTAGTCAACTTTCGCACCTGAGTCCTTAACCACCTTTGTCCACTTGGCGATTTCTTTTTTAATGTAATCACCAAATTGTTCATTGGTATTGCCAATTGGTTCTGCACCAATCGCCGATAGCTGTTCTCTAACAGCCGGACTTCTAACTGCCTTTATTACAGTTTCACTGATTTTTGCAGCGATATCAGGAGGTGTTTTTGCAGGAATCACAATACCAAACCAAGACGTTGCTTCATAATTTGGCAAATCTGCTGCTTCAGCAATAGTTGGTAGATCAGGAAATAAAGACGAGCGTTTAGAGCTGGTAACTGCAAGCGCTTTGAGTTTGCCAGCTCGAATAAAGTTGATACTTGATGGCAAATTATCAAACATGATGTCGGTGTTGCCTGCTATTAAATCTGTTAAAGCTGGAGGACTACCTTTATATGGAAGATGAACCATATACGTCTTGGTCATCGATTTAAAAAGTTCGCCAGCCATGTGGATTGAAGTTCC
>DAIQPR010000043.1:0-14347 GCA_036787315.1 Polynucleobacter sp.
TAATAGAAACAAATAATATCTATATGGCTACACCAAATGCTTTGGGTATTGCATATTGCGCTGCTCAAAATCCAACTTTTAATGGATTCTTACCTAAAGATTGCTTCCCATTATATGTGCGAGACCAAGTTGCTTTATCGATTGCTCAAAGAGCATTGTTAACAAAGAAGGATGATCAAGGAGAGGGATGACAGACTTTCGATTTGAAATATTAAGTCTAAAAGATTTAGATAAAGTTATCGATGCAGAAAAAAGATCGCATCAATTTCCTTGGAGTGAAAAAAACTTTAAAGATTGTATCGATAACGCCTATTGGAATTATGT
The DNA here is from genome assembly GCA_036787315.1 of Polynucleobacter sp. Classification (GTDB taxonomy): domain Bacteria; phylum Pseudomonadota; class Gammaproteobacteria; order Burkholderiales; family Burkholderiaceae; genus Polynucleobacter. The sequence goes on from DAIQPR010000043.1 coordinate 325, forward strand.
GTTGGTTGATATTTCGGCTGAAAGAAACATTCTTGGTCACTGTATAGTCTTGCCTGGAGTTGAAGAATTACATTTGTTAAATATTACGATATGTCCTGAGTATCGCCGAGAAAATATTGCATCTAGAACATTATTTGCAATTGAAGAAACAGGTTTATCTAAGGGGTATCATAGAATTTTGTTAGAGGTAAGGAGAAGTAATTTACCTGCAATTTATTTATATGAAAAAATAGGCTATCAATTAATTGGGGCAAGAAAAAACTATTACCCTGCTGGTCTTCAAGGTGATAATTCAAGAGAGGATGCTCTTGTAATGGAAAAGGTACTTATTTGATGATAATCAATAAAGCAGTATTTTTGAAAGAAATGGGTATTAGCTCATGGTTAGTGAACGATAAAGCTCCTCCTAAAATCACCAATCATAAAAATGATACAGAAATGGAACAAACAATGACGGAACAATTTATCAGCGACATTCCTGTTTGGTCGATTGTTTACGATGATGATGGTAGTAGTACTAATTTATTGAAACATATAGAGTCAGTGATTCGTAATTTTGGTGTAAAAATTCAAGTTTTACCCTTTAACAACAGCATTAAAAAAACTAAGTTAATTCAAGGTCAATTATTGATTTGTATGGGTGATAACTCAGGTGGCTATTTCTCTGGTGAAGTAAATCCGGTGGAAAATTTAAGAGAAATTATTTTTGAAACAAGTAATTGTAATGAGCAAGAAATACCAGTAATTGTTACTCACTCATTGAAGCAATTATTTAATGCAACGCCAAAAAAAATGCAACTTTGGAATGACTTAATTTTTGCTAGAAATATTTATTTGGATACTATGTCTGACGGAATTTAATGCTTTTCTTCACCAATCATGTATAAAGAATCGTATTCCTTTTGATTACATTGATGCCTATAGATTACGAGTGCCATCGTAACAATTACAAAACAACCAAATAATAATATTACGACCTGCACCGGAAGATTTAAGGAGATAAGTAGTGCGTATATGCCCAGCATAAAAAGAACTGATAAGTTTTCATTAAAATTTTGAATCGCAATAGAGTGTCCAGCCGATAAAAGTACATGACCTCTATGTTGCAATAAGGCATTCATTGGAACCACGAAGTAACCTGACATCCAGCCAATAGTAATTAAGAAGATATAGGTAAATACGAGATATGCGTCAATCTTCATAAATCCAAAATTCAATACAACATCGGCGAATTGTTCTTTTTGAAATGCAGCTAGGGTGATAACTAAAAAACCCATAATTACGCCATATTTAAGAACAACCAAAGAATTTTTAAGAGGAACTCTTGCCGCAGCCCACATAGCTCCACCAGCGACCCCAAAAGCAACAATTGCTTGCAAGATAGCACCTTGTGATAAATCCATGTCCAATGTTGATTCAGCCCACTTTAAAATGATGAATTGTAAGGTAGCGCCGATACCCCAAAAAAGGGTAGTAACAGCTAAAGAAATCTGACCAAGACGATCATTCCACAAGGTCATAAAATTGTGTGAAAAGTCTTTTATAAGAGTTATTGGATTTTTAGATGTTACTCCATAAACAACTCCTGTTTCAGGGATTCTTAAGTTAATAAGTGCTGCAATTAAATAAAACCCAACAATAATGCTTATTGCTGCCTCTGGAGGAGTATCAATATGGGTATCAACAAGTGGCAGATCTAGAAGAAGGAGAGTTTGAGCTATTTTGGGACTTATTAAAAGCCCACCAAGGACGGTGCCCAGAATGATGGAGCAAACTGTTAAACCTTCTATCCATCCATTTGCTGCCACTAATTTTTCTGGAGGTAGTAGTTCAGTCAAAATACCATATTTTGCTGGTGAATAAGCTGCTGCACCAAATCCAACAATAGCGTATGCAAATAAGGGGTGAAGTCCAACCAGCATTGTTAAACAACCAACAACTTTAATTGAGTTGGTAAGAAACATTACACGGCCTTTTGGACGAGAGTCTGCAAATGCACCCACATACGCGGCTAACAAAACATAGGATAATACGAAAAATAGTTTGAGTAGAGGTGTCATCCATTCTGGTGACTGGATTTGAACTAATAGAGATATAGCTGCAATAAGAAGAGCATTGTCGGCTAGCGAGGAAAAAAACTGCGCAGCCATAATTGAATAAAAACCTGGTTTCATTCGTACAATGATAAGGTAAACATTAAATAATTTCTTTTTTTTAAAAATATGAAGCATCGACCAATTAATGCAACGATTTTGACACACAATTTAAGTCACAACCTTAAAGTGGTTAAAAAATTAACTAATTTATTACCAACCTGGGCAGTTGTTAAGGCAAATGCCTACGGTCATGGTCTAGAGTCTGCTCTTAAAGCCTTTTCTGAAAGTGAAGGAATTGCACTTTTAGATATTGAAGATGCTGCTTTGGCAAGAAAACTTGGCTGGACAGCCAAAATACTTCTACTGGAAGGTGTTTTTTCAGAATTAGATTTTATTGATGTAATGAATCTTTCTTGTGATTTTGTCATTCATCAAGAGGAGCAAATAACATGGCTAATACAATTTCTGCAATCAAAGTCAAGTTCAGAAATTGAGAATTTTGCTAAATCTTGTTCAATATGGCTGAAGTTAAACTCAGGTATGAACCGCCTTGGTTTTAAATCAGCCCAGTATGGTGTTAGCTATGAAATATTAAAAAGCCTTGGATTTGAAGTTAACCATATGACGCACTTTGCAAATGCAGACGACATAACAACTAAACCTAGTGTTGAGTCTCAATGGGAAATTTTTACTAAAGCTACTCAAATAATGGAAGGCTCAATGAGTGCTGCTAATTCAGCAGCAATCATTCAACATTCCTTTGCACATGCAGATATTACAAGGCCAGGGATTATGCTTTATGGCGCATCACCATCAGGTATTTATAAGGATATTGAACACCTTGGTCTTAAAGCTGGTATGAATCTAAGAACTAAGATTATTGCCATACAGGAAATATATGCTGGTGAGTCTATTGGTTATGGAAGTCAATTTACTGCCAAGACCAATACAAAGGTTGGTGTAATAGCATGTGGTTATGCTGATGGATATCCTCGCCATGCTCCTAATGGCACACCTGTATGGGTGGGTAAACAAGAAGACATCGCAGATGGTCAAATAGTACCGATAATAGGAAGAGTGTCAATGGATATGATCACTATTGATATTACGAATCTTCATCATGCGAAAGTAGGGTCGCCCGTAGAGCTCTGGGGAGAGAATTTACCAATAGATAATGTCGCCCAGAAAGCTCAAACTGTGGGCTATGAACTAATGTGTGCTATTGCTCCTAGAGTTGAAAAACAGATTCTCTAGTTGGTAGTATTCCAGAATTGCCACCAATTTGCCTTCTGAGCTGTAACTGCTTGTCTTTTACCAGTTTTAAAAATTTCACTATTAGGGAAATTTGTATTAAAAACTCGCATAGTATCTGCACTTAAATCTTTCATGCCCAGTGCATCGTAAGACTTAACCATCAGATACAGTGCCTCTTCAATTGCTGGTGCACGGTCGTAATCTTTTAAAGTGGTTTGTGCTCGATTGATAGCCGCAACATAAGCGCCTCTTCTGTAATAGTAACGTGCAGCATTAACATCACTCTCAGCTAAAGAGTTAACTATATAGCGCATACGATCTAAGGCGTCTGGTGTATATTTACTATCAGGGAAATTAGTTGTTAAAGTTTTGAACGCCTCATATGCATCTTTGGATGCTTTAGGATCCCTTTCACTCAAGTCTTGTCCTGAAAACTTGGCTAAAAATCCTAAATTATCATTAAAAGTAATAAGGCCTTTTAAGTAATATGCGTAATCAATGTTTGGATGACCAGGGTGTAGTTGAATAAAACGATTAACAGAGGCAAGTGCTAATTCTTGTTCATTTCTTTTCCAATTGCAGTAAGCCGAATTAATTTGGGCTTGCTCTGCTACAGGTCCAAATGGGTATCTTGCTTCTAATTTTTCAAAATATTTAACACAATTGGGGTAATCATTATCACTTAGAGCAGAATTTGCTTCTCCTAAAAGTTTACTTTGAGACCAGCTACTAGTTTCATCATAATCTTTTCCTGCACAAGCAGTTAAAAGTAATACGATAACCATCATAATCACAGTAAGGGTTAGAGAAGTTATACGATTAAAACGATAAATATTTATTAACAATTGAATCTCTTGAAATTAAAAGAAGGGTTAAAAAGCCAAGACACCTATAATTATGAATGAAATGGAATACTCTGATTATATCGATGATGAACATGTAGGGGAAGAAGTCTCCGAAGGAGAAGTTATTGAATTAGAAATAACTCCTGAATTTAGAGGGGAGAGGATAGACAAAGCCATTGCAAGACTATTAACTTCTTACTCTAGAAGTAAAATCCAAAACTGGTTGGAGGCGGGTTTAGTCCACAATAATGGCATTGCTATTGATCCCAAATGTAATGCATCTGGGATGGAGCATTTGAAGATTTATATTCCTTTAGATCCTCAAAATGGTGCATATCAAGCAGAAAACATACCCCTTGATGTAATTTATAGCGATTCAGATATAGCTGTTATCAACAAACCCTTCGGTATGGTAGTTCACCCAGGAGCGGGAAATTGGTCAGGAACTCTATTAAATGCAGTTCTTTATCACTTTCCTGAATGTTCATTAGTTCCTAGAGCAGGAATTGTTCATCGACTTGATAAAGATACTTCCGGTTTACTAGTGATTGCAAAAAATATTCAAGCACAACATGCTTTAGTTCAACAACTCCAAAATAGGTCTATGCATCGTAAGTATCTAGCTTTGGCATGGGGTAAAACACCTATTCAAAAAGTTATTCATGGAGCAATTGGTAGGGATCCTAAAGACAGATTAAAAATGAGCGTAAGAAGTAATCATGGCAAAGAAGCGATAACGAATGTAAAGACCTTACACCAAGTCACTTATCATGAAAAATTTATCTCCCTCGTTACTTGTGTATTGGAAACAGGTAGAACTCATCAAATTAGAGTTCATCTTGAATCTATTGGTCATGCACTAGTAAACGATCCAATTTATAAAAATAAAATCCCAAATCAAATTTCAGCAGAATTGATAGAGGATTTAAATAATCATAAAATTTCTTTTCCTGGTCAATTCCTCCATGCTGGAAATTTAGGTCTTGTTCACCCAACAACGAATGAATCTGTTCAGTTTCAATGTGAACCTCCAATTAATTTCATTGAAACACTAAGTTTTCTTAATATACCTTCAGAAGTTTGGCAAACAGAATTTCTTTTATGAATATAAAGCGTTTAGAGAATGGCTTAGAAGTTTTGGTACCTAATTGGGTTGTTCCAAAACATATACACGCATTCATTTCTACAAGAATATCTGGGGTTAGTGATTCTCCCTATAATTCACTAAACCTCGGTACACATGTGGGCGACAGTATTGAACATGTTCTTGAGAACAGAAAATTAATTAGGCAAGTGCTACCCAATGATCCGCTTTGGTTAAACCAAGTTCATGGTTGTAATATTTGGACCCCATCTATTTCTAATATTGAAGCTGATGGCGCTGTAACTTGTAAAGATGATGTCTTGGCAATTATGACAGCGGATTGTATGCCACTTTTATTTTGTGATGAGGATGGTGATTTTATTGCTGCTTGCCATGCTGGTTGGAGAGGTTTGTCCAATGAAGTGATTCAACAAACAATAAAACAAATGTTGTTGGGTAAAGGAGCAGATCAAGCAAATTTATACCTTTCTAAAATTAAGGTATACATTGGACCTTCTATTGGACCAAAGCATTTTGAGGTTGGAGTTGATGTTTACCAATCATTCGTAAATAAATTGTCACAAAACCAAATGAATCAATGTTTTGTTAATGGGCAAAATCAAGGAAAATATTTCGCAAATCTTTTTCAGATTGCAAGAAATGTTTTATCAGGCTTAGGGATAGAACAAATTTTCACTGAAGAAATATGTTGTTATGAAAATAAGAACTTATTTTTCTCCCATAGACGAGATAAGCAGTCCGGAAGATTTGGTAGTTTTATATGGAAAGAAGATCTGTAAAATATACATAATATAGGGTTTGCGCTTATAACCAAATTTGAACTTTAAGAATAAATTGGTATCTTACAGTTTATATATTTAATTGACTGGGTTTTTTTTGAACAATAATAGCTTTATGAATTTTGGAGGAATATCAGCTCCGAAGCTTTCTCCAGTGGATATGGTACTGATCCCGCCCGAAAAATTAACTGAAATTGAAAAAGAATACTCAACAGCTGTTTTTCAACTTTTATCAGGTAAATTAGAAAAACCACTAGAAGACCCTCGCTTTCAATCTCAGCTATGGCATGAAGGTTGGTCCTCTTTTATGTATCAAACCTATTTAATTAATGCTAAACATCTAATTTCTTTGGCTGAAGCTGTAGAGACCGATCCTAAAACTAAACAAAAAATTGTATTTGGTACGGAACAATTAGTTTCCACTATGGCACCAACTAATTTTTTAGCTACTAATCCGGAAGCAATTCAAGAATTGATTCAATCTAATGGACAATCATTCACAAACGGATTAAAAAATTTGCTATCAGATTTGCAAGTTGGAAAAATTTCACAAGCAGACTCAAATGCTTTTGAAATAGGTAAAAACATAGCAACTACAGAAGGATCTGTAATTTATCAAAACTCTTTGTTTCAGTTAATTCAATATAAACCTACAACTCCAACAGTGCATGAAAGACCATTTTTGATGGTGCCTCCTTGCATTAATAAATTCTATATTTTAGACCTTCAACCTCAAACATCATTTGTGCAATACCTTCTTGCTGAGGGCTTTACTGTATACATGGTTTCATGGAAAAACCCAGATCTAGAGATGACCAAAATTACTTGGGATGACTATGTCGGCGTTGGTGTGATTGAAGCTATTAGAGTCTGTGTAGAAAATTCTGGACAATCCAAGATCAATATCTTAGGTTTTTGTGTTGGTGGAACTTTAGTTTCTTGTGCCTTAGCAGTTTTAGCAGCAAGAAAAGTTGATGTTATTAATAGTGTTACTTTGCTAACTTCGTTTATAGACTTTTCAGACACTGGTATTTTGGATGTTTTTATTGATGAATCAATGGTAGAACTTCGTGAAAATACTATCGGTGGGAAAAACAATAATTTTGGGCTACTGAGCGGTGTTGAGCTTGCTAACACATTCTCTTTTTTAAGACCCAATGATTTAGTCTGGAATTATGTTGTTTCTAATTATCTATTAGGAAAAAATCCACCTAGCTTTGATTTGTTATTTTGGAATGGTGACTCTACGAATCTACCTGGACCTATGTATGCGTACTATTTACGACACATGTATCTCAATAACGACTTAAAGAAGCCAAATTGCCTAAAAATGTGTGACACACCAATAGATGTCTCGCTAATTAGTTGTCCTTCATATATTTATGCATCAAGAGAAGATCACATCGTACCTTGGAAATCAGCATACACCTCAACTCAAATTTTGCATGGAAGCAAACGTTTTGTGTTGGGGGCGTCAGGTCATATAGCAGGTGTAATTAATCCACCGCAAAAGAAAAAGAGAAATTATTGGGTCTCAGATAAGCTTCCTAAAAATGCCCAAGATTGGTATAACGGGGCTAAATCTATTGAAGGAAGTTGGTGGCCAGATTTTTCAAATTGGCTTTCTACTCAAAGTGGTAAAAAAATTAAAGCAAAATCAATATTAGGTAGTAATAAATATAAGGTTATTGAGCCAGCTCCAGGAACTTACGTTAAAGAGAAGGCTGTCAAGGTTTAAAGCAAACATTTAAGGAGAAATGATGAGTAAAAAAATAGCATATGTTACAGGTGGTATGGGTGGAATCGGAACTGCAATTTGCCAAAAATTACACAAAGACGGTTTTACTGTTATTGCTGGTTGTGGACCAAACTCACCTAGAAAAGATCGTTGGTTAAGTGAGCAAAAGGCTCTTGGTTACGATTTCTTTGCATCAGAGGGTAATGTAGGTGATTGGACTAGTACTGTTACAGCATTTAATAAAGTCAAATCTGAAATTGGTGCAGTTGATGTTCTTGTCAATAACGCGGGTATTACTCGTGATACTGTTTTTAGAAAAATGAGCCCAGATGATTGGCAAGCTGTTATTAATACGAACTTAAATTCCTTATTTAACGTTACCAAACAAGTTATTGATGGTATGGTTGAGAAGGGTTGGGGTAGAGTTATTAATATTTCTTCTGTTAACGGCCAAAAAGGTCAATTTGGGCAAACAAATTACGCCACAGCAAAAGCTGGATTACGAGGGTTTACTATGGCTCTAGCTCAGGAAGTTGCAACTAAAGGGGTCACAATTAATACTGTGTCTCCTGGGTATATTGGTACTGATATGGTGAAAGCTATTAGGGAAGACGTTCTAAATAAAATCATCGATACAATCCCAGTTAAAAGATTAGGAACACCTGAAGAAATCGCATCTATAGTGGCTTGGTTAGCTTCTGAAGATGGCGGATTTGCTACTGGTGCCGACTTCTCTTTAAATGGTGGTCTACATATGAGCTAATTGTTTACATACATAATCGGACTACAATAGAAACAATAACGTTTAATTAGGTTTCTAAATATAGATTATGGTGAATTCAAGCAATCCCAAACCTGTTCGTAAAACATTACCGAAGAAGTCAGCTATTTCAAAAGCTACTTCTTCGGCTAAATCGGCAAGTGAACAATCTAATTCAAACCCCTTTGATGGTTATAGAATCATCAAGAAATATCCTAATAGACGTTTGTATGATACGAAGCATAGTACTTACATTACCTTGTTTGATATCAAAGGTTTAGTTATGACCCAAGAACCATTTGTGGTTCTTGATGCTAAAACTGGTGAAGAAATCACACGCAGCATATTAATGCAAATAATATTAGAGGAAGAGTCATCTGGACAGCCATTGTTTTCCACGCAAATCCTTATGCAAATGATCCGATTTTATGGAAATTCATTGCAAGGAATGATGTCTCCTTTTCTTGAAGAAAACTTAAATCAATTTGTTGATTTACAGAATCAATATATTGCACATTGTCAAAAAATTGGTAGCTTATCGTCTCCAGAGGCATGGGGAAGTTTTATTAATAATCGACCTCCTCAAGAATTATTAAATCCACTACAGTTTTTTAATAATGTTGGATCCCAGTTTTGGGAAAATTTTCAAAATAAATCTCCATCTATAATTCCTGGTTTTCCATTCAAACCATTTAAATCTTAAGGATATATATTGTCAAAAGTCGGATTTGTTTCTTTAGGATGCCCTAAAGCATTGGTTGATTCTGAGCTTATTCTTACAAGATTAAGTGTAGAAGGATATGAAATTGTCTCTAAATACGATGATGCAGAAATCGTTGTGGTTAATACGTGTGGATTTATAGACTCTGCGGTACAAGAAAGTCTAGAAACAATTGGTGAAGCATTAAAAGAAAATGGAAGAGTTATAGTTACTGGCTGTTTAGGTGCAAACACTGAAAACGATGGTCAAAATACTGTACTTAAACATCATCCCAAAGTTCTTGCTGTAACTGGACCACATGCTACTAATGAGGTACTAGATGCGATCCATCAGCATTTGCCAGTAGAACATGACCCTTTTGTTCATTTGGTTCCAGAAATTGGGGTAAAGCTTACCCCTAAACACTATGCTTATTTGAAGATTTCTGAGGGTTGTAATCATACTTGTACGTTTTGCATCATTCCAAGTATGAGGGGAGACCTTGTTTCTCGGCCTATTGATGAAATATTATCTGAGGCACAAAAGCTTTTCAAATCAGGTGTAAAAGAACTTTTAGTTGTATCTCAAGATACAAGTGCGTATGGTGTAGATATACAGTATCGTACTGGGTTTTGGAATGGTCGCCCAATAAAATCAAGACTTTTTGATTTGGCAAAGGCACTAAAAGAGCTAGCTAGAGAAAACGATGCTTGGGTTCGTTTACATTATGTATATCCATATCCTCATGTTGATGAAATTATTCCATTAATGAGTGATTTTTCGGAACACAATAATGGATTAGTTCCATACCTTGATATCCCCTTACAACACTCACATCCAGATGTACTCAAAAGAATGAAGCGGCCAGCAGGTGGAGAGAAAACATTACATAGAATTGAACAGTGGCGAGAAATTTGCCCTGATTTGATTATCAGAAGTACTTTTATTGCGGGCTTTCCTGGCGAAAGCAAAGAAGAATTCGAAGACTTATTAAATTTTGTTCAACTTGCTCAATTAGATAGAGTAGGGTGTTTTGCATATTCCCCTGTAAAAGGTGCTAAAGCAAATGAACTTTCCAATCCTGTTGATGAAGAAATTCGTGAAGAACGTAGAGCCGAGTTTATGCGTATTGCTGAGCAAGTTTCTACTGAAAAACTAAAAAGATATATTGGCAAAAGAATTCGCATCCTGGTTGACTCAGTTCATAAAGATGGTGGAATTGGAAGAACTTTTGCTGATGCTCCAGAAATAGATGGATTAGTCTATATTGACAAACCAGATCGCCCATCAAAACGATATCGTACAGGTGAGTTTATTAAAGCAACTGTTCTAGATACAAAAGGACATGACTTAATTGTGTCGATATGATGATTTAAACTATAGAAATTAGGATTTGTAATATATATTGAAGTTAAATTTATCTTAAGGGGGATATATGCAAGATGTCGTAGTTTTAAGTGCCGTGAGATCTGCTGTGGGTAGCTTTAATGGTTCATTGAGTTCAATTGAACCAGCTGATTTAGCTGGAACAGTTATGAAAGAGGCTGTTCTTAGATCAAAAGTTGACCCCGCTTTAATTAATTATGTAACGGTTGGAAACTGTATTCCGACTGAAATTAGATATCCATATGTTGCCCGTGTAGCATCTATTCAAGCTGGTCTTTCAATGGATTCTGTAGCTATGGCTGTGAATCGTTTATGTAGTTCAGGACTACAAGGTATCGTAACCTCAGCACAGCAAATTATGCTTGGCGATTGCGATTACGCAATTGGTGGAGGTGTTGAAGTGATGTCTAGAGGACTCTATGGCTCTCAAGCAATGCGTTCTGGTGCCAGAATGGGCGATACTAAATTAATCGACTTAATGGTTTCACCATTGACTGATCCGTTCGGTGTCGGTCATATGGGCATTACAGCTGAAAATTTAGCAAAAAAATGGAACATTACTAGAGAAGAACAAGATGCATTTGCAGCTCTATCTCATCAAAAAGCTGCAGCTGCGATAGCAGAAGGTCGTTTTAAGGAGCAAATTGTTCCAATTACTGTAAAAACTAGAAAAGGCGACGTTGTTGTTGATACTGATGAAGGCGTTAAAGCTGAAACTTCTGCAGAAAGCTTATCTAAACTTAAGCCTGTTTTCTTAAAAGAAAACGGTACAGTTACAGCAGGTAACGCATCAAGCATTAATGATGGCGCATCTTTCTTTGTTCTTGCTTCAGCTCAAGCAGCAGCAAAATCAGGTCTAAAGCCAATCGCACGTTTAGTTTCATATGCAGTAGCTGGCGTGCCTAATGATGTTATGGGTGAAGGCCCGATTCCCTCAACACGTTTAGCTTTAGCCAAAGCTGGTTTAAGTCTTTCACAGATGGATGTGATTGAATCTAATGAAGCATTTGCTGCTCAAGCTTTGACTGTTGCAAAAGCTCTTGAATTAGATATGTCTAAGACAAATCCAAATGGTGGCGCTATTTCAATTGGACATCCAATTGGTGCTTCAGGTGCAGTTATTGCTACTAAGGCTATTTATGAGCTCCATAGAACTAATGGAAAATATGCTTTAGTTACAATGTGTATTGGTGGCGGGCAGGGTATTGCAGCCATCTTTGAAAGAATCTAAGCATAAAAACTTAAAAATTCTGTAATACCATCTAAGCCGACGAAATTTAATGTTCCGTCGGCTTTTTCTTTAATAATTGGCTTTGGTCTAAATCCTAGTGATAAGCCAGCTAATTCCATCATTTTTAAATCATTTGATCCATCACCGAATACAACAGCAGAAGTTGTTAAAACTTGATGTTTTTTACAAAACTCTTCAACAAGAAAAGCCTTTTGGTCTCCATCAACTATTTTTCCTAAAACATTACCTGTAATTACGCCATCTATTATTTCTAAGGTATTAGAATGTGCTTCGTCTAAACCAAGCATTTGCTTAACTCTTTCTGAGAAGAAAGTAAATCCTCCAGAAACTAATAATGTTTTAATGTCATGTTGATGTGCGAATTGAATGAGGTTTTCCGCCCCAAGGTTTAAGCGTAAGCTTTTCTGATAGACATTCTCTAGTATTTCAGAAGATGCGCCTTTTAATAATTTGACTCTAGCGATTAAACTTTCATTAAAGTTTTTTATTTCACCTCTCATACTAGCTTCAGTAATCTTACTTACCTCAGAGACCTTCCCACACTCCCTTGCTATTTCATCAATACACTCAATATTAATGAGGGTTGAGTCCATATCAAATACAAAAACTTTTGTTTCATTAGGAATAAATTCATTTTTTAGGAAAATAACGTCAGTTTGATTTTTTTCTGCTAAATCTTGAATCATCTTCTTATCTTGACTTTGGAAGTTTGATTTAAATACCATCTCAATAGTCTTTGAAGATATATTTAATGTTGTTTCATGAGGGTAATGTTCAGCAATAGAGGAAATTAAATTTGAAGGAATTTCCTTTAGAGAAGTAAGAATAATTTTTGTCATAAATTAGTGAAGAGAAGCAAGAAGCTTTTTAAGAGCATTGATCCTTTGATTGATTTGAGAAAATGCATGCGAGGGATTAGGAGATATTTTCAGTTTATCTTGGCCAGATAATTGTATAAATCTATCTTTTTGAATCAGTTGGATAATTTTTATTGAATCAATTGGTGGATTAGGAATAAATTGAATTTTAATTGCTTCTGTAGATGCTTCAATTTTTTTGATACCTAATTTTTCCATTATTAGTCTCAATCGATGATTTTCAAGAAGAATTTGTGCTGAATCTGGCAGTTCTCCAAAGCGATCGATAATCTCTATATTGATATCGTCAATATCTTCATTTGTTTTTGAGCTTGAAAGACGTTTATATAAAGAAAGCCTTTCGTGGACATCTGGACAATACTGATTTGGTAAGAGAGCAGGACAACCTAATGAAATATCTGTAATTGCGTGCATCGGACTAAGTATATCGGGCTCTTTTCCTTTTTTAAGATCTGAAATAGCTTTATTAAGCATATCCGTATAAAGTTGGAAACCAATTTCATGGATATCTCCAGATTGTTTATCCCCAAGAACTTCACCGGCACCTCTAATTTCAAGGTCATGCATTGCAAGATAAAAACCTGAACCAAGTTCTTCCATAGATACAATTGCGTCTAATCTAAGTTTCGCTTGCTTAGTTAAACCCTCAGGATCTGGAACTAATAAATAGGCATATGCCTGATGATGTGATCTTCCTACACGACCTCTAAGCTGATGAAGTTGGGCTAATCCAAATTTGTCAGCACGATGCATGATGATGGTATTTGCTGATGGAACATCTATTCCAGTTTCAATAATAGTTGAACACAACAAAACATTACAACGTTTTGATACAAAGTCATGCATAACTTGCTCAAGGTTACGTTCTTGCATTTGTCCATGTGCAACCCCAATACGTGCTTCAGGAATCAATTTTTCAAGATACTGTTTTCTATTTTCAATTGTTTCAACTTCATTATGTAAAAAGTAAACTTGCCCACCTCGTTTTAACTCACGAAGGATAGCCTCTCGTATAACACTGTCGCCTTCACGTCTGACAAAAGTTTTAATCGCCAGTCTTTTCTGAGGTGCTGTTGCAATGACTGATAATTCTCGAAGTCCTTCGAGTGCCATTCCAAGAGTTCTTGGGATAGGGGTAGCAGTAAGAGTCAGAACATCAACTTCAGCTCTAAGCGCTTTAAATGTTTCTTTTTGCCGGACTCCAAAACGATGTTCTTCATCAATGATAAC
>DAIQPR010000212.1:0-3165 GCA_036787315.1 Polynucleobacter sp.
GTTATATACTACATAAAAAATCACAAAGATGATTTTTAAAATAAATTGGAGACAAGTAGTGAAATCTTTTCACAAACATTTTGGACGTATTGCTTTTGCCATATTGGCTCTTTTATTAGTCAGTGTCACAAGCTCTGTATCTGCCCAAAATAAAGATACAAATCTATCGAACACTTTTCCAAACAGAACAATCAAAATTGTTGCTCCAGGCGCGGGCTCTGGTACCGATATTACAGCACGTGTTTTAGCAAAATATTTGGGAAATGCCTGGAAACAACCCGTCATTATTGAAAACAAACCCGGTGCAGGAGGCTCCATTGGGATTAATGCAGTTGTTACTGCTCCAGCTGATGGCTATACCCTTCTTGCAAATTCTGCAACTTACGCTATAAATCCTGCGGTCTATAAAAAACTGCCTTATGACGCAGTAAAAAGCCTAGCAGATGTAAGCATGCTCACAACAACACCCTATGTACTAATAACCAATACCAATAGCCCCTACAAGAATCTAGCTGACTTGATTGCAGCTTCCAAAAAATCAAATAATGGCTTAACTTATGGCTCTGCTGGAGTAGGAAGCTCAACACACCTTGCCGCGGAATACCTTCATCAGGCAGTAGGGATTAAAAACACGCATATTCCCTATAAGAGTTCTCCAGAGGTTATCCAAGATGTTCTAGCGGGTCGAGTAGATTACTTTATGGCTCCCTTTGATACAGCACTTACCTACCTTAATAGCGGGAAATTACGATCACTAGGAATAACCTCAAAGGAAAAATTAGGATTTTTTCCTCAATATCAAACCATAGCTGAACAGGGATATCCTAATTTTGATATTAATTTTTGGGTTGGAATTTGGGCACCAATTGATGTACCCATGGATATCATCAAAAAAATAAATCAAGATATTAACAAAGCAATGCAAGATTCTGAGATTAAATCTACTTTTGATAAATCAGGCATCCAAGTCAAAGAAATGGATCAACAACAGTTTCATCAATTTGTTCAAAGTGAAATGAATAAATACGCCAAAATTGTTAAATTAGCTGGCATCGCTCAACAATAAAATTACTTCTGGAGAAACCTATGGCAAAACTAAGACACATCACAATTACCGTCCCGGATCCGGAAAGCGCTGCACAGTTTTATATTGAATCTTTCGGTATGGAGCGCGTTGGTGGAACAGATTGGGCAAATGCCAAAGGAGTTTATTTAAGTGATGGAACCGTTAACCTAGCACTTTTAAAATATAAAAATGATACTTCTGCTGGAGACCGTGGTGCTGATTTCGTGGGCATACATCATCTAGGTTTTTGGGTTGATGATGTCAGTGAAACAAGAAAAAAAATTGAAGCCCAAGGGGGTAAGTATTGGATGGGAGATGTAAAACATGATGGTGGCTTTTATGAAGTGAAATACTTTGATCCTCAAGGCGTTGTCGTCGATATCACACAGCATGGTTGGAAGGGAGCTACAAAAAATGTTACTCCTGAAAAGCTTTCTGTTTCAAAGGATTCTTCGAATGATTAAAACCCTGCTTCTTTGCTTATCAATAATCAGTTCTATTGTTAGCGCCCAAAATTATCCCAGTAGAACTACAAAGTTAGTAGTACCATTCGAAACTGGAACCCCAGACTCCATAGCAAGAATCTTGGCACCACAATTAAGTGCTCTTACAAATCAATCTTATTATGTTGAGAATCATCCAGGGGCGAATGGCATGATTGGAGCAGATCTTGTAGCTAAATCAAAACCAGATGGATATACACTGCTTGTAACATCAACTTCGATTACAGTTAATCCAAGCTACTACAAAAAACTAAGCTATGACATTTCTAAAGACCTCGTACCAGTAACAAACCTTGGGAATGTAGAAGCTCTATTAATTGTTATTAACGCAAAATCACCCATTAAAAATTTAACGGAATTTTTAGCCTATGCTAAAAAACCTGAGAATAAAGTGTCTTACGGAAGCCCTGGAAATGGCAATCATCTTCATATATCAAGCGCACTTTTTAATCAAAGAATGGGTCTCAATATGGTCCATATCCCCTATAAAGGAGCTGGTCCTGCAACTACTGCATTACTCGGAGAACAAATTCAAGTTTTAATCACAACACCAGCAGCAGTCCTGCCCTATATCAAAGACGGGCGCTTAAAAGCAATCGGCTTTACTGGTTTAAAACGTTCAACTCTTTTACCAGATGTACCGACGGTTGCTGAACAAGGATTTCCTAATTTTGAAATCGATGGAGGTTGGTTTGGACTCTTCACAACTGCCGGAACTCCCAAAGAGGTAGTACTCAAAATTCAGCAACTAGTTCGTCAAGCCTACGATAAAAAAAGTGTTGCGGATAGCGTTATGCAAATTGGTCTTGATCCTGTAGGCGATCCACCAGATAGCTTTAAAAACTTTGTTGATGCTGAAATTGTTAAATATGCGACTCGATTAAAATCGTTAAATATTCAAGCTGAATAAAAACTTATTCTATTTTTGCACCTGAAATTTTTACTGCTTCCATCAATAATGGCGCTTCCGTTTTTAATTGCGCCATAAATTGCTCAGGGCTCTTTGAAAGTGTGACATCCATCCCCTGACTCGCAAGCTTCTCTTTGACACTTGAAAGTGCCATCGCTTTTTGCGAAGCTTGAAATATTTTTTGAATGATCTCATTCGGTGTGCCAAATGGAGCATACAGCCCATATGAGAAGGTCGCGTTGTATCCGGCTAAACCACTTTCTAAAGCTCCAGGAATTCCAGGAATAGCTGGTGATGATTTGGCTGATGTAACTGCTAATGCTTTTAAAGAACCATTTTTAATAAAACCCAATACTGTTGGAGGTGTAGCAAACATGATTTGCGTATCTCCTGAAATAGTGGATAAAGCAGCCGGCCCTCCACCCTTAAACTGTATTGTCGAAAACTTTACATTCGCAATAGAACTAAATAATGCAGATGCAAGATGAGGCGTAGATCCATTTCCAGACGCTGCATTAAAAATTTTGTCTGGGTTTGATTTTGCATAAGCAATCAACTCTTTGAGATTCTTGAAAGGCACTTGTGAATTAGTGCAAATAATCATTGCACCTGTTGCTAAATTGGTGATTGGTACCGAATCCTTTTCAAGATCCAAAGCCATTTTAGGATAGAGTGCTTTGATTTGA
>DAIQPR010000044.1:0-11836 GCA_036787315.1 Polynucleobacter sp.
AATGACACATCATAACAAACTCTTTTTATTAGAAAGGGTCAACTTTTTTATACAAGAACAAGAAATTTACTTGTTAAAAAAATTTACATGAATTGGAAAATCTAATATGAAGCAAATACTCCATACTTAAAATTTTAATTATCAAAATAATAACCAAAATTAATATACAAATAAATTATCAAAAGAGTTTTCTAGATTCAAAATAATCTGTTTCACTGATATCATGAAAACTTGTCAAGAATTACTCAAGGGGGCTAATTATGATAGTAGGTCAATCGCATTGGACGAAAGAATCTGGCTGGAAAAATATTCCCGATTTCGCATTAACTGCTGATATTGTTTTTGTATTTGCTGACGATGAATTTTTGCAAACAGAAAATTGTTATCAAGATCTGAGATCTGCATATCCTAAAGCACATATCATAGGTTGCTCTTCTTCAGGGAGTATATCTGGAGTCAGAATCTTTGATCAGGTAGTAATTGCTACTGCTGTTAAATTAGAAAAATCATCCGTAAGGATTTCCACAGTTGATTATGATGCCTCTAAAAATGCATTTGATCTTGGGAAGCAACTCATCGAAGAATTGTCTGCTCCAGATTTAAAACATATTTTTGTTTTATCTGACGGTCAACTGGTCAATGGTAGTGAATTAGCAAATGGTCTTAATTCCAAAGGTTACCCAATTACAGGTGGTCTAGCAGGTGATGGAACTAGATTTGGAAAAACTTGAGTTATAGGGGATGACTCAGCAAAAAATGGTCGAATTGTTGCTTTGGGTTTTTATGGAGATCTAATTATTAAAAGTGGCTGTTTTTCAGGTTGGGAAGAATTTGGGCCTGAACGGATCATCACTAAATCTTCTGGCAATGTTGTTTACGAAATCGATAATCAACCTGCACTTTCACTTTATAAAAAGTATCTTGGAGAACAGTCCTCTGAGTTACCAGCTAGTGGCTTAAAGTTTCCCTTAAGTATCCAACCCAATAAAAAAGAACAATCTGTAATTCGCACTCTATTGGCTATCAATGAGTCAGAAAATAGCCTCACTTTTGCTGGAGATGTTCCAGAAGGCTATATCTGTAAACTTATGCGTACCAATCTCGACAATCTTATTGAGCATGCTGGATTAGCAGCGAATGCTGCAAGTCCAGTTTCGAAAGATTTATCTGGTTTATGTTTAGTTGTTAGCTGTGTTGGCAGAAGACTTGTTATGGGACAATTAATTGAGGAAGAACTTGAGGAAGTTCAAAATAAGCTTGGTCCTAATACCTTACTGGCTGGTTTTTACTCTTATGGTGAACTTGCCCCCTTTAGCGATGTCTTGATGTGTCAATTACATAATCAAACTATGACACTTACAACTATTTACGAATAAGGCCTTAATTTAATGCATCGTTTGTTGGAGAGGCAGTTAAGAAGATATCTTGGAGAGAATCATCTCAAAGATAGTCAACTGATTTCTTTTATTGAGATTATTGATAACTATTATCAAGAAATTGATAAGGAACAACGTTTAATTAATAATGCTTTAGCTGTTAGTGCCTCTGAACTTAATGAGGTTAATGAGCGTTTGCGCATTCAAAATGCTGAAATGACTCGTACCCTTCTCAATACTTTGAGTGACGCAGTTTATGCCACAGATGATCAAGGATGTATTACATTCTTAAATTCAAGTGCAGAAAAAATTATTCAAGTTCGTGAAAGTGAAGTAATTGGTAAGCCAATGCAAGATTTTATGCATTACTACCAATCAAAAGGAAAAATCTTCACTCTTGAGAATAGCCCAGAACAAAAAGTTATTAAAGAAAAAATCCCAGTTGAAGGTAGTTCTTACATTTCAACATCTCCTAATCATTTCATTCCAGTTAACTTTAAATCGCAACCCATTATTTCAGGGAAAAAAATAGTAGGTGCACTTGTATCTTTTCAAGACATTACTGAGAAAAGAAAAAATGAATTAATCATTCAGCAAACTCAAGAAAGATTAAATCTCTCTTTGGAGGGATCAAACTTAGCAATCTGGGATTGGGAGATAGGTAGTGATGACTTATTTATGAGTGATCGTTGGTCTTTAGTACTAGGTGATGAAAAAAAAGAATTATTCATCAATAGTCAAAATTTTTTCGACATCATTCATCCCAATGATAGAGATAAGGTCAAAACTAACTTGATGAGTGCACTCAGAAATATTAATGAGTTCTATTCAGTAGATTTTAGAGTTCAAAAAATAGATAAGTCTTATATTTGGGTACACTCTCATGGAAAGGTAATGGAAAGAGATGCCCAGGGACACGCCTCAAGAATGGCTGGAACAATTTTTGACATTAGCGATCGTATTAAAGCGGAAGAACAACTTAGAAAATCTGAGGCGAAATTAAGAACACTCTACGAGTCTACAAGCGATGCAGTTATTTTATTAAATAAGGATCAACTCATCGACTGTAATGCTGCAGCACTAGAAATGTTCGGTTGTAAAACAAAAGAAGAATTTTGTTCTAAAAAACCTGATTATTACTCCTCTGAAATACAAGCCGATGAGAAGCAATCTTCAGTCCTTATCCAAGAGAAAATAAGTGAAGCTTTAGAAAAAGGGGTTTCACGCTTCGAGTGGTTGCATAAACGTGCTGACAATAACTTAATTTTTAACACTGAAGTATTGCTAAATACGATGTTATTGGATGGCCAAAATATATTTCAAATTACTATTCGAGACATTACTGAACGCAAAAATGCTGAAGAGATGCTTGAACAAGCTAAGAATGCTGCTATTCAGTCGGAAAAAGTCAAACGAGATTTTCTCGCTAACATGAGCCATGAAATAAGAACACCACTAAATGGCATCATTGGTATGACCGAACTAATCTTCGATACGAAATTAACTAATGAGCAATTGGAGTACATCAGTCTCATTAAAATGTCCTCAGATGACCTACTCACAGTGGTCAATGACATTTTGGATTTCTCAAAAATAGAATCAGGTAAATTAAACATCGAAGTTATTGAATTTTCTCTTGATGATGTTTTAAGAAACACAATGCGAACATTAGCATTAAAAGCACATCAAAAAAATCTAGAACTACTATTGAGGGTGGATCCAGATGTTCCAGATAGAATACTAGGCGATCCAAGCCGTCTTCGCCAAGTACTAACTAATTTAATAAGTAATGCCATCAAATTTACTGAGCATGGTGAAGTAGAGTTATCTGTCATTAAACTTGAATCAGCCGATGGCTTTACTACTAATTTATCTTTTAGTGTTCGCGATACTGGCATTGGTATCCCTAAAGAAAAATTTAATCTAATCTTTGACTCATTCTCTCAAGCAGATACCTCTACAACCAGAAAGTTTGGAGGAACAGGTCTTGGCTTAGCTATTTCATCACAACTAGTTTCATTGATGGGTGGAGAACGTATTCATTTAGAAAGTACTGTTAATAAAGGTAGCTTATTCTCCTTTACATTACCATTCCAAAATGCAACGATTGATCCCCTTGCAAATTATCAATTAACCGGCAAAACTGTCGGTATTCCTATTCTTGTTGTTGAGGATAATCTAACAAATGGCAAACTTTTAGAGCGTATTCTAGAAAATTGGAAAATGTTGCCGACGGTTGTAGAAAGTGCTGAAGAAGCCCTTGTTGCTCTTAATTTTGCATTTAACTCTGATAAGGCTTTTCCTTTAGCACTTATTGATATTAATATGCCTGGCATGAATGGTATGCAATTAGCTGAAAAAATCATATCGAATGATCAATTCAACTGCGAGACTATTATGATGTCCACTTCAGAAAACCAACACGAGCAAGCAAAACGATGTATGGATTTAGGGGTATCAAGCTTTTTATTGAAGCCTCTTTCACAATCCGAACTATTTAATGCCATCATGGTTGTACTTGGAGAACCACAAAAACAAACCAATATAGTTTCTAAATTTAACTTTAAAAATTCTAAGAAAAAACTTAATTTATTACTCGCAGAAGACAACCTAGTTAATCAAAAACTAGCTATTAGACTACTTGAAAAACTGGGGCATAAAGTTACCTTAGCAAATAATGGATTAGAAGCAGTAGCTCATTGGAAAAAAGATCAATTTGACGCTATTTTGATGGATGTCGATATGCCCGTTTTAAATGGTTACGAAACAACTCTAAAAATTCGTGAGGATGAAAAAAGAATTGGTACGCATATACCTATTATTGCAATGACTGCTCACGCAATGGAAGGTGCCAGAGAAAAATGTCTTATTCATGGAATGGATGGATATATTTCCAAACCAATCAGTTTTGACGCCCTTTGGAGAGAGCTAGAATTAATTTCTGAAAATAAAATGCCCGTAGAAGAGCTTGCTCCTAATTTTGATGAATTTAAGATTGCTGATTTTGATAAAGCAATTGAGATGATGAACAACAGTCGTGAGCTTTTTGATGAGATTTCAAGTATCTTTTTAATAGATGCGCCTATCTATATTAAAAAAATTATAGAAAACGTAGAGCAATCTAATATGGAATTGGTTCGATTTAATACCCACACACTGAAGGGTATGGTAAGTATTTTCTGTGCAGATAGAACTATTCATGCAGCAAAAGAAATTGAAAACAAACTCCACAACAATGAATTAATTGAGTCTGTTGACGATCTCGAAAACTCTCTGAATGACCTGCTTAAAGCCATTAAGCAAAAGAGATTAGAGTTTTAACACTCACTTTAATTTATTAATAAATATGCTTTACTCAGTAGATACACTGAAACACAAAATAATAGGATTGCAAAACCCCTTTGAACTTGCCAAGCCTGTAATTTCCTGGAGATAGTTCTACCAATTAGCATTCCAAGAACCATTGCTAAAACAAAACTTTCTGTTTCAAAAACGGGTATTGTTGCACCAGCCAACAAAGCACTGATTACCCCACCAGAACCAACTAAAGTAATCACAAATAAAGAAGTTGCAACAATTCCTGGCACTGCTAAATACGTAAATCTTCTTAAGAGTGGAACAATCATAAATCCACCACCAACTCCAAGAAGACCTGTCATTAAACCTGTTAAAACACCAATTCCAGCAATAATCAACCCTGCGATTGGGGTCCATATGAATTTTCCTGTATCAGCATTGATAAATGCTAGACGCAAGATATCATCTCCCTCTCCTGGACCTTTTTTAGATTGCTGATAAAAGCGCCAAGATACAACTAACATTAATAATGAAAACCCTCCCATTAAAAGAGATTGAGATAACTGGTGCGCTAAATTTTGACCAATCCTAGTCATCGGTATTCCACAAACCGCCATCAAAATTGCAGCTTTATACCTTACTAAGTGATGTCTAAAACCATCGATAGCTCCTACTGCCGCTCCCGATGCAACTGCTATCAAAGCCACAGGGGCAGCTTGTTGCATGGTCCAATGCATTCCTACAACCAATACAGGTACCGCTAAAATACCTCCGCCTGCACCTGTTAGGCCCATAATTGCGCCAATAAATATGCCTAAGAAGATGACAATTACCAACGCATATTCCATGAATTAATACTCCATTTGAATTTGTTGAGAATTCATTGATGTTTTTACTTTTGAAGCCTACGATTAAATATTTCGAAAACAATCATTCCGGCAATCATTGAGAAAACAAATGCCATAGCTTTTTCTTGACCCTGAGCAAAAGAAATAATAGCAGGCCCAGGACAAAAGCCCGCCAAGCCCCACCCTATACCAAAAAAGATAGCTCCAATAATAAGTGGGTAGTCTATTTGTTTAGATGAAGGAATTTGTAATGGACCACCTAATAAATTCTTGGTTCTTGATTTAGCAACATGAAATGCAAACAGACCAACAAAAACTGCACCACCCATTACCAATAAAAGTGATGGATCCCATAATCCAAAAATATCTAAAAAGCCTAAAACTTTGCTGGGATTACTCATGCCTGACAGTAATAAGCCAATACCAAATATAAGGCCAACTAAAAACTCAATCAAACGATGTTTCATGAATATCCTTGAAAAAGATGGCGAACAACATAAACTGAGATAAATCCAAACAGCATAAATGTAATAGTAGAAACCATAGATCTTAGAGACAATCTAGACAAGCCACATACACCATGTCCGCTTGTACAACCAGAACCATATCGTGTTCCAAAGCCAACGAGTATTCCAGCAATCATAATAGTTAAGTAATTGGCTTCAATTTTGGGCTCCACTATCCATGAAATAGGAAACAAAAAACGAAATACAAATGGAGCAGAAGTCATTCCTAATAGAAACATGATGCGCCAGGTAATATCCCCTTTTCGAAGACGTAATAGTCCACCTAATATTCCACTGATTCCAAGAATACGGCCATTTACAAGTATAAAAATTGCGGAAGATATTCCTAATAAAATCCCTCCCAGAAGAGATTCAAACGGAGTAAAGTTTTGAAAATCAATAATCAAAATTAAGCACTTTGACAGAACTGGTCGTATAAAACCTCAAGCACAACTTGTGCTTGGGTACTTTTTATTTTGTAGTAAATATTTTTTCCTTCTCTTCTAGTACTAACAAGACCCTCGTCTCTTAATACCACCAATTGCTGCGAAAGCGTAGGCTGAACAATCCCCAACATTTCTTCAATTTCCCCAACACACATTTCCTGTTGAATCAGTTGGCAAAGTATCAGTAAACGGTCAGGATTAGATAAAACTTTCATGAGACGGCTTGCAAGCTTTGCAGCTTTCTGCATTTCGTTTAAATCTAGAGCAATTGAATTCATATTTAATATTAATAATTAAGTTTTTAATATTATATTGATATATATATTATTTGTAAATATAATATAAATTATCTAATTATTAATAAGGCTTGATATGCGTGACCAAATTCAAAGTCCAGATGTTCATGGAATTTTTGATAAAGCTACCGGGACAGTTACTTACGTTATCCATCAAGGCAAAGGGAGTCATTGCGCCATAATTGATTCAGTCTTGGATTTTAACCCTCACTCAGGAAGAACAGGAATATCATCTGCGGAACGAGTTATCAACTATATCAAGGAGAATGATTTAAAACTTGAGTGGATTCTTGAGACGCACGCCCATGCAGATCATATTAGTGCTGCTTCTTTCTTAAAAAACAGTCTAGGTGGAAAAACTGCAATCGGAAATCATATTACAAATGTACAAAAGGTTTTTAAAGAGATATTCAATCTCGATAAAAATTTCAAAATAGATGGTTCTCAATTTGATCAATTATTAAATGACGAATCTGATATTTATGTTGGGCAACTGAAGGGAAAAGTTTTATTTGTGCCAGGTCACACACCAGCATGTGTGGCCTATCAGTTCGGAGACGCAATTTTTGTCGGAGACACAATGTTTATGCCCGATGTCGGAACCGCAAGATGCGATTTTCCAGGCGGGAATGCTCAACAACTATATTCATCTATTAGGAAAATATTAAGTTTTCCAGCTTCTACTAGACTATTTATGTGTCATGATTACCCACCTTCTCAAAGGGATATTCAGTTTGAAACAACAGTTGAGGAACAACGTACAAATAATATTCATGTACATGATGGGATTTCTGAAGCTGAATTCGTTTCTATGAGAACTGCGAGAGATAAAACCTTAGATATGCCAGCATTAATTTTTCCGGCAGTACAAATTAATATTCGAGCAGGTGAATTCCCCCAAAAAGAAGAAAATGGTACAGCCTATTTAAAAATACCTCTCAACGCAATGTAGTACTTTGTTTTTTAATGCTTTACTCTTTAAATGAATAGGAGCTTAAATCATGATCAAAAATGTTGGTAGTATCGATCGCATAGCCAGAATCTTATTAGGACTAATTCTTATCGGACTTGCCGCAACTGGACAAATCGGATCTTGGGGATATATAGGCGTGATAGCCCTTGCGACAGGTCTATTTAGTTTCTGTGGCTTGTATACCTTATTAGGCATAAATACCTGCAGCGTAAAAAAATAAGGATACAAGTCCTGCTCCTAATACTGCCTAATTCCAATCTTTTTTACTAGAATCAGTAGCAGCAACTGAATATAAAGCATTAGGAGCATTCCGTGTTTTTTGGAACTCTTCGAGAGTTTCTCCCCTCATTGCTGCGTAAATATGTAAATTAGAAACTCCTATAACTGCTCCTAATTTTTCTAAGCCAAAAAATATGCATCCATAGTGAATCATTCCTCGCCAGTTTCTTGTTCGAATCAACTCTTTTTCAAAATCAGTTAATCCTGCATTATTAAAACTAAGCTCTTCATTTTCCTTAAAAGCCGTCCTATGCTCAGGAAAAATCATGTCATGCAAAAATTTATTTAATCGATAGGTTTTTACACTTCGTTCAAGATCAAATGGATATGTACCACTTAATTTTTCAACACCAACTAATTGAGCATTAATTTGTTGAGTTTGATGAGCAATTTGTTGAGCATCTGTTTTTTGATTCAACTCTTCAAGAATCATCGTAGCAATACCAGCCATAGAGGGTAAGTAATATGTTTGATGAGTTTTTCTAATATCATCTGATAAAGCCCCACGCATGATTAACCACATGATGATTTCTGAACCTTCAAAACCACCTTTACTTGCATACTCAGCATGCGTCATTTCAACAAGCTTTAAAGGATTTTTTTCAATAAGATCTAAGAACTCAAGATCCCATTCAGTATTATTAAAACCAGCTCTTTCTCCATGGACTTGGTGTGATAGTCCCCCTGTAGCAACAATTACTACCTTAAGATCCTCTGGATAACTCTCAATCGCTTTTCGAAGCGCTTTTCCTAAATTAAAACATCTCTTAGCCGTTGGAATTGGAAATTGCAATACGCCAACTTGAAGAGGAATAATAGGCGCAGACCAAGAACCATCTTCATCTGCCAGCATAGACATGGGTGAAAAAGTACCGTGATCTAATTTTTTATTTTGAAAGAATGAAATATCAAACTCATCACTCATCAATGATTTACCAATATGAATGGCTAAGCGACTGTGACCATCTATTGGAGGAACCTTACGCGCCCCCCCTCCTTCATCAGCTACTTCATATTGTTCACCAACTCCCAATGTGAAGGGAGAATAATGATCAAAGAAAAAAGACGTCACATGATCATTCGAAATCAGAAACAATACGTCAGGCTTCTTTACATCTAACCACTTTTTAATAGGTTCAAAGGCCTCAAAAATTGGTCCCCATACAGGGTCATTCTGTTGATTTTTGTCTTTAGCAAAACCAATAGTAGGTGTATGAGAAGTACCTATTGCTCCAATAATCTTAGCCATTTTTATACCTAATTAATCAATTGATAAATGTGATTTCTTAATGATACTAGCTTGAACAGAGGATTCAGATTGAATATATTTGGCAAACTGCTCTCTAGACAATGGGAACATCTCATAGCCAAAAGATTGATACTTTTCCTTGAAGTCAGGATCAGCTAAAACAGTTGCAATATCTTTAGCAATTTTATCTACAACTTCTTTTGGAGCACCCTTAGGAGCTGCAATCGTTGTCCATCCGCTCACTTCAAATCCTGCAGGACCTCCAGCCTCGGCAAAAGTTGGCACATCAGAATACGCCGCGATTCTCTTTGGAGCTGCAACAGCTAAAAATTTCAACTTACCAGCTCTGTAAAGTGGTCCCGCAGTCGCACTTGTACCCAAAGCAAAAGCAAGCTCACCTTGTGCCACAGCGGTGTATAACTGAGAAGTTTCTTTGTAAATAACATGCTCCATCTTAGTATTAGTAACTGACTCTAAAAGCGCAGAACCTAGATGAACAGGATTACCCACAGACCAAGATCCATAATTTAACTTACCAGGGTTTGCTTTAGCATCGTTTACTAAATCTGCAATATTTTTGTATTTGCTATTAACAGCTGTTGTTGCAAAAAAATATGTTTTAAATAATGGGTACAAAGGTTCAAAATCTTTTACCGGATCATAAGGTAATTTTTTGAATAAATATGGATAGGCAGTCAAATGAACGCTATCAAGCTGAATAAGGTCATATCCTTCTTTAGAACCATTCTTAAATGATTCAATTGCAATAAAACCATTTCCACCAGGTTTATTTTCTACAATCACAGGTTGACCCCATAACTTAGATAATTTTTCAGCAACAATTCTTGTAACACCTTCAGGGCCACTACCAACTGGGAAAGGCGTAATGATGCGAACAGGCTTTGAAGGGAATGATTGTCCAACAGATGCAAAACTCAAGCTCGCTAAAACAATCGTAAGAATGGCTTTTAACTTTAAACTTTTCATTTAACTTATCTCCTATTTTTGATTTGAGGAGTGTAAGAGAAATAATTTAAGCAAATAAGATGTTTTTTTAAAACCCGCGATAACAATTAGTTATCACTAATATGTTTTAACTGTGCTGCAGATCGATGTAGGTGATTAATAAATTGACTGACTGCAGAAGAAACATTCATATCGCTTCGGACAATGGCCCCCACCTCCAAATCCAAACCCTCTTCTTTGACAGGAATAACTGAAAAAAACTGCTTTGCCATTGGAGAAGATGCGATTTGAATCGGCATTAAGCCTATAAAGTCACTACTCACAATTAATGATAGTAAAGCTAAAGTTGAGTTTACAACCGCTCCAACCTTAGGCTGGCCAAGGTGAAATTTTTCAAATAATTGCTTAGCATAACCCTCTTCTTTGGAGGACCCTGTATAAACCCACTTAGCATCAATTAAATCTTTTAATGACTTGGCTTTTAAAAAAGCACTTCCATGCTTTGCAACTACAACCATTCTTGTTTTTATGAGAGGTTCAATAACGAATTCACCAGACGGGATTCCTTTAGGGATGCCTCCAATACCTATTTGAACCTCACCTCTCCTTAATCTCTCAAGTTGCTCAAAATATAATTCTTCACTAATTCTTAAATTAATGTCTGGATACTGCTTACTAAAAGTTCTCACAGCCTCAGGGATCAACATCATGACAGCTAAAGGAACAGCAGCAATGGTTAAGTCCCCTCGCATAAGCCCATTAAATTGCAAAATTTCATCTTTGACAACCGATAAATCTCGCGTTATTTTTCGAGCTTTCTCAAATAAAATAAGGCCTTGAGGCGTAAGACTTACGCCTGTAGAAGTCCTTGTTAAAAGAGATGCTTGTACATCTGCTTCTAATTCCTTAATTAATTTTGTAATTGCTGGCTGAGATATATCCAACAACCTAGCAGCATTCCTTAAGCTACCTGATTCAACTGCTGCAACAAAGGCCTTAATTGCTGTAAATTTCATGAATCAGTTTATAAACCTTGGCAATGTATAGCACATGTAAATCTCGAAATCTTTGCAAGGTTGAATTTATGGCTTAAATGAAATGTCTCTTTTAGTCTTTTAAGTATTAAAAGTTTAATTTCGATACAAACCAAATACAGACTGATATGGTTGTAAAAATCCCTACAAAAGCGATAATCCCAACCGCATAAATATTTTTTGCTTTGTCTCTAGCGTTAATAGACTTATTCATATCTTTAATGTCCCCTTTTAAAAATTAAATAAACACTTTGAAAAATTAAAATTTTCAACTTTTACGGTACTTAGGTTGATACTCATCAGTATGAGTAATCATGGCACGATAAGCGTACAAAAGAATTCCCAAAGTAAAAATAATGGGCTTCTGACCATTCACATAAAAATATAATCCGAAAATGATCATTGCAAGCCCTACAAAGTTCCAAGCGACACTATTAGCAAGTTTACTCATTGTTTTATCCTTAAAATCAATACCTTAATTGACATATTAAATCATTTCAGACTTGCTATCTAAAATTTTGTTTAACTTTTTGTTTTTAACAAATTACTTAAATTAAATATTGCAC
>DAIQPR010000044.1:11846-14261 GCA_036787315.1 Polynucleobacter sp.
ACAGAATAAATTCATAAATTCTTTAATTTCGAATGCTAATATGGTCTCAAAAGGAGAAAACATGAAATTAAAACTATCAGTAATTCTAGGTTTTGCTATATTATTTTCCACTAATGTTCACGCTGATTGGGTCAACTTTTCTTGCTACAAGAATGCAAACCAAAAAGGTGAAGAGACAGACAAAGTATATGCATATAATGAATCCACCCACAGAGTAAAGTTGGATAAGAAAGATCATGACTTTGCTGGAAAGTTTAGAGGAAATATTATTACCTCAGAATTACCTTCAGGGAAAAATAAAGCCGAGGTTAAATTTGACAAGTCTAATGGTCATCTCACAATGACTATGGTCGGCGGAATGTTTAATGGCAGAAAATTTGAGATGATTTGTTTTAACGATGAATCCTTACTTAAAAATTAATCAACAACCAATTAACTAGCAAATAGATTTTTTTAGGGGGCTTATTAGGCCTCCATTTACATTGGCTAAATTTGTTTAGCAAAGCAAATACTCCATGTAGAATGATGTCATGGAATTTATTAATCAATACAATTTAGCCTCTTTAGAAGATACTACAGTTAGTCTTTTGACTGCTTTCATATTAGGCGGTGCAATAGGACTAGAAAGACAATTTAGACAAAGAACTGCAGGTCTAAGAACGAATGTCCTAGTTGCACTGGGAGCTTCTATATTTGTGGATATTGCCAATCGCCTTCACAGCCATGAAGGTGCCGTTCATGTGCTTGCTTATGTTGTTTCAGGAATCGGGTTTCTTGGGGCTGGTGTAATGATGCGCGAAGAGGGAAATATTAGAGGTCTCAATACTGCTGCAACTTTATGGGGTTCTGCAGCGGTAGGTGCTGCAGCTGGTGCTGATCTTATTTTTGAAGCCATGATTGGAACTTTCTTCATATTAATGGCGAATACCTTGCTTCGCCCTGTTGTAAATGGCATCAACAAAAAACCAATTGATATGAGTAAAAGCGAAGTTACTGCTACTATCAATATAGTGGCTGAAAAAACGTATCAAAAATTAATTATGTCTAACTTACTCAAGTTACTTAATGAAATCCAATATCCTATTGATGATTTAGACATCAACGCCTTTGGTGATCATGATATTGAAATAGAAGCAAAAATGATTGCAACATCCATGAATAACAAGCAACTCGATCATGTTATAGAAGAAATGCTGAAAAACGAATACGTTAGGCAAGCTTTCTGGACTCCAAGCACCTCAGAATAGTGCCTAATTTATTAATCAAATTAATTATTGAATATTCGATAATCTACCGTAAGTTTTTCTTTTATTTCATCGTCATATTTGATATAAGTAATTCACAATCAAAATTATGAAATTAATGAGAAAAAACATTTATCGCATGATTCCTTTTTGCCTCACTTTAGGAATTAATTTAAATGCATTTGCTGAACTTCCCGAGCCCTTAGACCCAAGGGCTGAAGCAAACATGACTTTTGAGGAACGTAAGGCAGAAGGTATCCGTTTAAGAGAAGCTTTGAAAAAAGCTAGTCCGGAAGATAGAAGAATTTTCAGGGAAAAATTACACGAAAAATTAAAAGCTTTAAGCCCTGCAGAGAGGCATGAATTTCATCAAAAAATGAAAGCACAATGGGAAAGTCTTACACCATCCCAAAAAGAAGAAATTCGAAAAGACCGAAAAGATTTTATTGATTCTTTAACTCCCCAAGAACGTCATGAAATGAGAGAAAGAAGAAAAAAATTTCTTAATGAATTACCCCCAAATGAACGTCATCAATGGGCAAATTAACTATTTTCTTTTTGATTTAATTCATTATTTTCAAATTTAATGTTGAAATTCATTTTCCCAGAATGGGGTTCTGACAAGGAACTTTATGATCAAGCTCTTAGTGGAAATGCACAATCCGCGAAATTATTGATAAAAAAATTATCTCCACAGGCACTCTCTCTTGCGTATCGAATGACTCAAGATATGGGTATCGCAGAAGATTGTGTTCAGGATGCCTTCCTAAAACTTTTTTATAAATCTAAGTTTTCTGGAAAATCAAAGCTATCAACCTTTTTTTATCAAATTGTTTCCAGAAACTGTATCGATTATTTAAAGAAAAATAAAGATATATTGGTTGAGCTAGAAAGTGATTATTTTTCCAAAGAAGATTCAGATAACAATGATGATTCAATGCTAAAAATTGATAATCAATTACTTGAGATTGCGATTTCTACTTTAAGCCCAAGACAAAGAATTGCAATACTGCTTTGGGCATATGATGATGCCTCATCAAAAGATATAGGAGATATTCTTCATCTTGATGAGAATGCCGCCAATCAAATCTTGTATAGAGCAAAAATTAATTTGAGAAAAGAACTAAATAGATTAGGATATGAAAAATGAATAACTTTGAAAAAAAACTTA
>DAIQPR010000045.1:0-13711 GCA_036787315.1 Polynucleobacter sp.
GGTGGAAAAGGTAACGAAGGTGTTTCAGCAAACGTTACTCGTATTAAGGGGTCAATTGGTTATGTTGAGTATGCATACGCAAAACTTAACAAAATGACTTATGCGAAGATTAAGAATGCAGATGGCAAATTTGTATCTCCAAGTTTAGATTCATTTAAAGCTGCAGCTGCTGGAGCAAATTGGGAGAGTGTTCCTGGTATGGGAATTTCATTGACAAACCAGCCTGGCGCAAATTCATGGCCAATCGTTGGTGGTACATTTATTGTGATGTATAAAAATCCTACAAGCAAAGAAAAGTCTGCTGAAACTTTGAAATTCTTTGAATGGTCATTTAAAGAGGGTGGCAAGATTGCTTCTGAATTAGAGTATGTCCCATTACCTGCAAATGTAACTAATTACATTGCTAAAAACGTTTGGTCACAAATCGCTAAGTAATTAGGTATTTCACCCCAGTTTTATTACTGGGGTGAATCTTTCTTTAAAGTTTTTATGGAAAATAAAATGTCTGGTACTTCAACTGGGATTCAATTAACTCCCCAAACCGCCAAAATAGTACGCACGCAAAGAATTCAAGATTTTCTTTTTCATAAACTTACTTTATTCTTTGCATCCCTTGTTTTAATAGTTTTAGCAGGGATTTTAATTTCATTAATCATTACATCTTGGCCAGCTTTAAGCACATTTGGTCCAGGTTTTTTCTTTAGTTCTGAATGGGATGTTGTTAACCAGAAGTTTGGTGGATTAACCTCTATTTACGGGACGTTAGTAACAGCTGTTTTAGCCTTGTTAATGGCTGTTCCAATTAGTTTTGGTATTGCGGTATTTTTGACAGAGATGTGTCCTAGTTGGTTAAGAAGACCTTTAGGAACTGCAGTTGAATTACTTGCAGCTGTGCCATCCATTATTTACGGTATGTTTGGATTGTTTGTCTTTGCACCATTATTTGCAGATTACGTTCAACCTGCATTGACTTCAACGATTGGGCAGATTCCTGTTATTGGAGTTTTGTTTTCTGGGGCACCAAATGGAATTGGTTTGTTGTGTGCTGCATTAATTCTTGCTTTTATGGTGGTCCCTTTTATTACTTCTGTTATGCGTGACGTGTTTGAAATCGTCCCGCCAGTTTTAAAAGAGTCTGCATATGGTATTGGTTGTACTACTTGGGAAGTTGTAACTCGTGTCGTGTTGCCATATACGCAGGCTGGTGTTGTCGGTGGTGTTATGTTAGGACTGGGACGGGCCTTAGGTGAAACGATGGCCGTAACTTTTGTGATTGGTAACGCTCATCGTATTAAAGCTTCTTTATTTGCACCAGGTTCTTCAATTGCTTCAACTCTTGCCAATGAGTTTGGTGAGGCAGAGCCAGGCTTACATTACTCTTCTCTATTTGCACTAGGCTTGGCACTTTTCATTATTACCTTCATTG
Source organism: Polynucleobacter sp. (assembly GCA_036787315.1). Lineage (GTDB taxonomy): Bacteria > Pseudomonadota > Gammaproteobacteria > Burkholderiales > Burkholderiaceae > Polynucleobacter. Next base: position 1,427 of record DAIQPR010000045.1, read on the forward strand.
TGCTATCACTTGCTAAATGGATGCTAGTGAGAATGGAAAAACAAAAAGGGGCGAAGAGTTAATTATGGATATCGGAATTTACAACAGAAGAAAACGCGCAAATAAGGTTGGTTTAACACTTTCCTTATTGGCTATGGCGTTAGGAATGATTGTTTTACTTTGGATTTTATTCATTCTATTTACAAAAGGCTTTGCTGCTTTAAATGGTAACTTCTTTACAGAGAGTACTCCTGCTGCAGGTTCTGCAGGTGGTGGACTTGCCAATGCTATCGTAGGTTCGCTCATGATGGTTGTCTCTTGTACATTAATCAGCACACCTATTGGAGTTTTAGCAGGTATTTTCATGGCAGAGTATGGCGATCGAAGCAAGATTGCTGGCATCACAAGATTTGTAACAGACATTATGTTGTCTGCGCCATCAATTGTGATTGGACTTTTCGTTTATGCAATTTACGTTGCCCAGGTTAAGCATTTTTCAGGTTGGGCTGGAACCGTTGCTTTGTCATTGCTAGCAGTTCCTGTGATTTTGAAAACTACGGAAAACATGCTTCGTTTAGTTCCTGGGACTTTAAGAGAAGCTGCTTATGCTTTAGGAACTCCGAAGTGGAAAGTTTCTTTATCAGTAATTTTAAGAGCCGCGAAAAGTGGTGTTATGACGGGTATCTTATTAGCTGTTGCTCGTGTTAGTGGTGAGACTGCACCATTGTTATTTACCGCTTTGAACAATCAGTTCTTTTCAACCAACATGAATAAACCAATGTCTAATTTGCCAGTGGTTATTTATCAGTTTGCCCTCAGTCCATATGAGAACTGGGTAAATTTAGCTTGGGGTGGAGCACTTCTTATTACCTTAACTGTATTGGGCCTTAACATTCTTGCCCGCGTATTTTTTAGAGAGAAATCATGACGCAGAACACATCTAATTTGAAAAACGCCATTGAAGTTCGTAACTTGGATTTCTACTATGGAAAGTTTAAGGGTTTAAAAGGCATCAATTTAAACATTGCAGAAAACAAAGTTACTGCATTTATTGGTCCATCAGGTTGCGGTAAATCCACCTTGTTAAGAACTTTTAACCGTATGTATGATTTGTATCCTGGTCAAAGGGCTGAGGGTGAAATCAACCTATATGGCGAGAATATCCTTGATAAAGCTCGTGATTTAAACTTATTGCGTTCTAAGGTTGGTATGATTTTCCAAAAGCCTACTCCATTCCCAATGTCAATCTATGACAATATTGCTTTTGGTGTAAAACTTTACGAAAACCTCAATAAGGCAGACATGGATGAGCGTGTTGAATGGGCTCTCAATAAAGCTGCTTTATGGAATGAAGTAAAAGAAAAACTCAATCAGAGCGGTTTATCATTATCAGGTGGTCAGCAACAACGTTTGTGTATTGCGAGAGGTGTTGCGGTTAAACCATCAGTACTATTACTTGACGAGCCAACTTCAGCTTTAGACCCAATTTCTACTGGCAAAGTTGAAGAACTAGTTCATGAATTGAAAAATGACTATACAGTTGCCATTGTTACGCATAACATGCAACAAGCAGCCCGTGTTTCTGACTTTACAGCTTTTATGTATCTTGGCGAGTTAATTGAATTTAACGAAACAAAGCAAATATTTTTAAAGCCTAATCGTAAAGAAACAGAAGATTACATCACTGGTCGTTTTGGTTAACGTTATTGAACATAGGAGAACAAAATGACTGAAAGACACCTTTCCTCACAATTTGATGCAGATTTAAATGCTATTAACGCTCATTTACTTGAAATGGGTGGTTTGGTTGAGACGCAGGTTGCGACTGCAATGAAAGCTTTTTCAACTATGGATGCAGAGTTAGCATCAAGTGTTCTTGCAAAAGAAAAAGATGTTAACGAGTTTGAAATTATGATTGACAAAGAGTGTGCTGAGATTCTTGCTCGTCGTCAACCAACTGCAAAAGACTTACGTTTAGTTTTAGCGATTGCTAAAGCGATTTCAAACTTGGAGCGTGTTGGAGACGAAGCTGATCACATTGCTGCAAGAATCAAGAAGGTAGTTGAAGTTAATGCACCTTATCAAATTAACGTAGCTGAGATTCGTATTGCTGGTCAAATGGCTTTAGGTTTGTTACGCCGTTCATTAGACGCTTTTGCAAGAATGGATTCAAAAGCTGCGGCAAGTATTGTTGCGGATGATATTGAGATCGACAATGAGTTTAGAGGATTTGTACGTAAATTAAACTCATACATGAGTGAAGATCCACGCATTATTTCTACTGCTCTTGAGATTTTATTTATTGCTAAGGCAGTTGAAAGAATTGGCGATCATGCAAAAAATATTTCTGAGTTTGTGATTTATGTTGATAAAGGGATGGATGTTAGACACCTCCCGCATGAGCAACTTATTCAAGAGGCGAACAAATAATATGGCAAGTAGTATCCTTATCGTTGAAGACGAACCATCTATTGCAGAATTAATTTCTGTCAATTTAAGTCATGAAGGTTTTTTACCTGTTAGAGCATTTCAGGCAGACCAAGCAGCAATGCTGATGAGAGATGTACTGCCTGATTTAATCGTTCTTGATTGGATGCTACCAGGCAAATCTGGAATACAGTTTGCAAAAGATTTGCGCAATAATGACCGTACAAAAGATATACCAATCATTTTCTTGACTGCACGTTCAGAAGAGATGGATAAGATTGCTGGATTAGACGCAGGCGCTGATGATTATTTAACAAAGCCATTTTCTCCTAAAGAGCTCATTGCTCGAATCAGAGCTGTTTTACGCCGTAAATCGCCACAGTTAACTGATGAGGTCATTGAAATTAATGCTCTTAAATTGGACCCAACGACACACCGCGTGACTTTCCAAAATCATGATGAAATGCAGAAAATTGAGTTAGGACCAACTGAATTTCGATTGTTGCGTTTTTTGATGGCAAATCCTGAGCGAGTCCATGCCCGTGGTCAACTGTTGGACAAAGTTTGGGGCGACCATGTTTTTGTTGAGGAAAGAACAGTCGATGTTCACATCAAGCGCTTAAGAGCAGCCCTTGCTCCGGTTGGTTGTGAGACGATGATTGAAACTGTTCGTGGAAGTGGATATCGTCTAACACGTAACCCTTCACTCGTTTCGTGAAATAATAGCTTCCATGATCATCATGGGGCTCCGCATTGTCTATAGTTTAGGCTCAATATTTATATTGAGTGCCATATGGGGGCACTTCTTTTCTCTTGCTAGCGGTATTTTGTTCTGCATCCTTTGCTTATCCTTATTTGTTGCTTATCAGTCTTGGAATCAATATCGTCTTTTAAAAGCCTTGGTGAGTGATGATTTAATAGGTCATCACCGTGGTTTAGGTATGTGGCAGCAAATATTTATTAACCTCGAAAGAAAATCTAAGGAGTGGCGTCAAGAGATTCTTCGCTCTGAGGTTGAATACAAAAGGTTTATCCAAGCGGTTCAGGCTTCTCCAAATGGTTTAGTCTTGTTAGACGAATCTGATCAAATTGAATGGTGTAACAATATTTGTAGAGAGCACCTTCGCTTAGATCCTTTAAGAGATGCCCGTCAACCAATCACCTTTTTATTAAGACACCCTGATTTTGTAAAGTATATGAATCAGTCGAATTTTTCTGAGCCACTCAATTTAGATTTTATGGGTGTAAATGGAAATTTGATGTTGTTATTACAAATTTTTCCCTATGGTGAAAATAGAAAATTATTACTCAGTCAAGACATTACGATTTTGAAAAGAAACGAATCTATGCGCCAAGATTTTGTGGCGAACGTTTCTCATGAGTTAAGAACACCGCTTACTGTTCTTAATGGATTTTTGGAAACAATAAAAGACATTCCTTTAAGCGAGGCTGAGCGTAAAAAATACATTTTGATGATGAGTGCTCAAGCAACTAGAATGTTGACCTTGGTAGAGGAATTATTGATATTAACTAGACTTGATAACAGCCCAGTGTCATCTAAAACTGCCATTGTTAATGTTCATGATTTAATTCAAAGAATTGTTGAGGATGGTAAGAGCTTATCAAATGGCAGGCATCTAATTCGAGTGTCAATTGAGTCATCCAAAAATATTTTAGGCTCAGAAAATGAGATTTTTTCAGCGTTTGGTAATTTGTTAACAAATGCTATTAGGTACACTCCAGAGGGTGGAACTATTCAAGTTTATTGGGAAGATAATCAAATTAATGGAGCAGTTTACTCTGTGCGTGATACGGGTATTGGAATTGCACCAGAACATATACCAAGAGTTACAGAGCGTTTTTATCGTGTGGATAGAAGTAGATCGAGGGATACTGGTGGAACTGGTTTAGGATTAGCAATTGTTAAACACGTGGCATTGCGCCATAACGCACAGCTCAATATTGAAAGTACTCTAGGGGTAGGGAGTATTTTTTCTATGACCTTTAACAAAGATCGTTTAACGCATTCTTAAATTTGCTAACTCTGAATTTTTTTAAGTAGTTCTAACTGCCCTACAAAAGGGTATTTGCTTTTAGATTTTATTCTTTGGTAATGACCTTCTGATTGCATAACCCAAGCTGCTCGATTATCTTGAAGTAATGTTTTAAGACCTTCATTTATTACTCTAGCTTTAATTTCGGGATTCGAAATAGGAAATGCCACTTCAACTCTTCTATAAAGATTTCTATCCATCCAATCGGCACTTGATAGATAAACCTTTTCTACTCCGTTGGCGTAGAAATAATAGATACGATGATGCTCTAAAAACCTACCAATGATTGATCTAACTTTTATATTTTCTGATAAGCCTGGGACACCTGGCATGAGAGCACATACCCCACGAATAATTAGATCAATTTTTACTCCTGCTTGTGAGGCTCTATAGAGCTCTTGAATCACGCTAGGTTCAAGTAGCGCATTCATTTTAGCCATAATGTGGGCTTTTTTACCACTCTTAGCTGCTCTGGTTTCATTTCGAATATGCTTAATAATTTCTTCTTGCATCGTAAATGGTGATTGCCATAAACGAGATAAAGAAATTTGTTTTCCGGTACCCGTTAATTGCTGAAAAACAAAATGCATATCAGAGGTCATTTGTTCATCAGCAGTCAACAATCCAAAGTCTGTATAAAGCTTAGCGGTACGGGGATGATAATTGCCAGTGCCTAAGTGTGCATATCTTCGTAGAATTGATTTTGATTTTCCTCGAGACCCAGGAATAAACTCACTTCTTACTATTAAAAGCATTTTGGCATGACATTTGTGGCCAACGACCCCATAAATAACGTGTGCCCCTACAGCCTCTAATTTTGCTGCCCATTGAAGATTTGTTTGCTCGTCAAAACGTGCCAATAATTCAACAACAACTGTAACTTCTTTACCATTTTTAGCGGCCTCCATTAGCGCATCCATGACTAATGATTCATCTCCAGTGCGGTAAACAGTTTGCTTAATTGCGAGGACATCTGGGTCTCTAGCTGCTTGTCTTAGGAGTTCTAAAACTGGTTCGAAACTTTCATAAGGATGGTGCAAGAGAATATCTCTTTTACGAATTATGTCGAAAATAGATTCTTCACCTAAAAATACATTTGGTATTTTGGGGTTAGCAATTTGAAATTTAAGATCCGGACGTTCGATCAGTTCAGGAATTTGTGCCAAACGAACTAAATTAACAGGACCATTCACGCGATAACAATCCGATTCTTGTAGATTAGATTCTATAAGAATCCTCTCAACAAGATTATCGGGGGTGTTAGCTGTTATTTCTAGGCGAACTGCATCTCCAAGGTGGCGTGTTGGTAACTCGCCTTGGAGGGCGCTTCTAAGGTCTGTAATGTCATCCTCAGATACAAAAAGGTCAGAATTTCTGGTTACTCTAAATTGGTAACAACCAGTCACTTTTATACCAGGGAATAGCTCTCCAACAAATGCTTGCATAAATGAGGAGAGCAAAATAAAGCTAGTTTCACCTGGAGTTTCAAATTGTTTTGGAAGTCTGACAACTCTTGGAAGAGATCTTGGTGCTTGAACTACAGCGAGTGAGGCATTTCTTCCAAACGAGTCTTTTCCTTCAAGAGCTACTAAAAAGTTAAGACTTTTATTGATAACCCTAGGAAAAGGATGCGCTGGATCAAGTGCAATAGGGGTGAGAAGGGGTACAAGTTCACGATGAAAAAAATCTTTTGCCCATTGATGAAGTTTAGGAATCCAAGCTGAATGGTATTTAAAATGTACCTTTTCATGAGCAAGATCAGGCAAAATTGCCTCTTGCAAGAGGCTATATTTTTTAGCAACTAAAGAGTGTGCAAATTGTGTAATTCGTTCATAAGACTCCATGATTGTGGAGCCATCTTCTAAAATTTTATGAGGACTTTCAGCAAGTTGGGCTTTGAGGCCAGCCATACGAATCTCAAAAAACTCATCCATATTGCTAGAAACGATACAAACATACCTCAATCTTTCAAGGAGTGGAACATTCTTGTCCTCAGCTTGAGCAAGCACTCTTGAATTGAATTCCAACAATCCGATTTCTCGATTCAGGAGTGGAATATGTGTATTATTCATCTCAATTCATTTTTCATTTAAATATTTCGACATGATGATAGTAATTCATTAAAATATCATAAAAATGAAATATTATTCTTAAGTATAAAATATCAAAGAAAGTATGGCTTTCGAACTACAATCCTCCGGAAAAAAAGATACAGAACCTAAGTTAATCGCTTCGGTAGATTTAGGCTCTAATAGTTTTAGGATGGTGGTTGCCCAAATTTTAGAGACTCCCTCAGGTTATCAGCTACGTCCAGTTGATACTTTACGTGACCCTATAAAGTTGGCAGCAGGTTTAGATAGTGAAAAAAATCTTGATGCTGAGGCCATTGCACGGGGTCTTAGTTCAATTCGGAGATTTGGAGAACGGCTCAGAAGTTTTTCTCCTATGCAGGTTAGGGCTGTAGCTACCAATACATTACGTGTTGCTCGAAACGCATCTCAATTCATTCAACAAGCAGAATTAGCTCTTGGTTTTACAATTGAGGTTATAGCTGGTCGGGAAGAGGCCCGTTTGGTATATGTTGGAGCTTCTCATGGTGCTCCTGCTAATACGGGTAACCGATTAGTGATTGATATCGGTGGTGGGTCAACTGAATTTATTATTGGCCAAGGTTACGAAGCTAAGCTAATGGAATCTTTATATATTGGTTGTGTATCACACAGTCAACGATTTTTTGTTAACGGAGCTATAGATAGTTATAGTTTTAAACAAGCAGAACTTGCGGCTCGCCAAGAGATTCAAATTATTGCAAAAGAGTATCGCAAAAAAGGCTGGGATCAAGTCATTGGTTCTTCAGGTACGGCTAAAGCAATTGCAGAGCTCATTGTATTAAATGGTTTTGATGGGATGAGTGGCGGATATAACGGATTCGACTCTAGTGGTTTAATTACGCGTGATGGACTTGAAAATCTAAAAAGTTCCTTAATTGAATCAGATTTTATGCAAGCATCTACTTTAATAGGTTTAAAGCCTGACCGCCGACAGGTATTACCAGGTGGTTTAGCAATTATGATTGCAGCCTTTGATGAATTGCGCATTGAATCCATGGAAATTGTAGAGGCAGCTTTGCGCATGGGGGTTTTGTATGACTTCCTTGGAAGGGCTCAGCATCATGATATGCGTTTTGTAACTGTAGAACAGTTTATGAAGCGTTATTCCGTAGACATCGAGCAGGCCTTAAGGGTAGAACAATTGGCGACCTTATTTTTAGAGCAATTCCCAATGCCAGAAAATGAAGATAGGATAAACAATCTTTCTTTATTGGGTTGGGCAGCTCGATTGCATGAAATAGGTTTATCAATATCTCATAATGGTTACCACAAGCACTCTGCATATATTTCAGCGAATGCTGATATGCCGGGATTTTCTAAAAATGATCAAGCGCGCTTATCTGCTTTATTGCTTGGTCATATTGGAAAGCTAGCAAAAGTAGCATCTAATAATAACTTTATTGATTGGAGAATGTTATTTTGTTTGCGCTTGGCATTGGTTTTAGCACGCCGTAGGGTGCATGAAGAAATTCCAGATATATTGGTTCAACAAACTAATAAGGGTTACAAAGTAAGTTTGCCCCAAAAATGGCTAGATGATCATCCTTTAACGGAATTTAGTCTTAAAAAAGAATCTGAAGATTGGAATAAGGTCAATAAAGAATACATCATTGACCTTTATTAAAATTTTTAGTGTTCAGCTAAAAAGTGTTTCGCGTATTTTGGATTAATATCTGACAATCTAAACATTGTAAGGAAATCAGCTGTGTTGAAGTCAGGATCCCACGCAGGTTCACCACAAATCTTAGCTCCGACTCTGAGGTAGCCTTTAATGAGTGGAGGAGCCTCTACATCAAGAGTTGCGTTTAGTTTATCTAAAGGTAATGGGAGTTTTGGAAATGTACGATACTCTATTGGAGAAAGATACTTTTCTTGCAAAATTCTGTTTAAGCTTGCAGCGTAATGACCGCCATCGCCCATAGGCACACTTGCACAACCAAGCATGATTTCATAGCCATTTTGTTTCATATATGATCCAAGACCTGCCCATAGAGCCATAATCACTCCACCAGAGCGATAATCTTCATGAACACAAGAGCGACCAATTTCAACAGTTTTTGGAAGTAGGTGCTCAAGTCTAGCTAAATCAAATTCAGACGCAGAGTAAAGTCGACCAATTTGTTTAGCTTGCTCAGGCGGGAGGACTCTGTAGGTTCCAACAACTTGAAGAGTTTCACGATCTCGAACGATAAGGTGATCACAATAAGCGTCAAATTCGTCTATATCAAGGCCTTCTGCGTTGTAAGGAAGGCTAGCCCCCATTTCTTCTGCGAAAACACGATAGCGAAGTCTTTGGGCTTCTTTTATTTCTGAGGCGTCCCTAGCAACATAAACCTGAATAGGGCTTTGTTTTTGCGTTTTAATAGCAGGAGCTGAAACGGGTGTTTCAGCAAGCGTTTTGCGTAGTGCCTTAATTCTTTTAAGGCGTTTTTTGGACTTGGCTTTTTTGTTAAGAGGAAAAATCTTAACAAACTTATTAAATTTCTGTATTTCAGAAAATTTACTGGTTAATTTTCCTGCAATTTTTGTAGTCAGTCCCTCTCCTATGGAGTTTAAAGATTGGAGAGGATTAGGTATTTCTTTCATAAGTTCAATTCTTTGCTCAATTTATGATAATTATATTTAAATTTAATGTCAGACTGATTACAGTCAGAATTTTATAAGCTTATTAGTAGTTTGATTGGAAAATGGTAATTAGTATGTAAACCCATGAAAAAAAACATAAAATTAATGCAAGCATGACTGCAGCACTACCAAAATCCTTCGCTCGTTGAGATAAATCATGTTTTTCAAAAGATATTCGATCAATCGCAGCTTCAACACTAGAGTTGAGTAATTCAACAATTAAAACTAGGATGACTGAGCTAATTAAAACGATATGCTCTACAGTATTCACTGGCAACAGCATACTAATCGGAATCAAAATACATGTTAGCGTTAGTTCTTGGCGAAAAGCACTTTCTTCTCGTATTGCAAAGACTAAACCATTCCAAGAGTTGACCGCAGCTCTGAAAACCCGTGTAATTCCCTTGTTTCCTTTATGGGGGTTTTGGTCAATAGAGTATTTTTCATTCATAGTACTAGATTTCAATTTCAGTACTTTTTTCAACTAAACCTTGAGGCACTGGAACAAGGTGCTTAGCAAACTGCTCACTTGCTGCTCTCCAGGAGTAGAGTTTTGCGTGAGCAATTGCTTTTTCTTTTGGAATTTTTAAGGCCTCTAAACAAGCTTCACGTAAATCATTTTTTAATACGCCTGAACCTGAGTCCCCAATAACATCAATTGGTCCTGTAACAGGGTAGGCGGCAACAGGAAGACCACAAGCCATTGCTTCTAAAAGAACTAAACCAAAGGTATCGGTTTTACTTGGAAATACGAATACATCAGCTGAAGCATAGTAGGGGGGTAAGTCTGCTTGATCCTTAGCTCCTAAATAGGTAGCTGAAGGATACTTATCTTTAAGCATATTTAATGATGGTCCATCGCCAATAACAACTTTGGAGCCTGGTAAGTCCAGTGACAGAAATGCTTCAATATTTTTTTCTACTGCAACTCTACCCACATAAAGGAAAACTGGCTTAGGGTTATTAATTAAGCTTGATTCTTGATATTGGAATCGATCTAGATCAACACCTCTACTCCATAAGACAACGTTATCAAAACCATATTTTTTTAAATCATTAACCACCGCAGGTGTAGGTGCCATTACTGCACAAGAAGGACCATGGAACCATCTTAAGAAGCGGTATGTCCAAGCAAGGGGAATTTTTGTTCTAGCGTGAACATATTCAGGGAACCTAGTGTGATAGGCAGTTGAATAGGGTATCTTATTTCTGATTGCAAATGACCTAGCTGCAAGTCCTAATGGACCTTCTGTCGAAATATGAATAGCATCTGGCTCGAAAGTTTTAATTCTTCTCGATACTTTTTTTGCTGGAAGAATTGACAAAGAGATATCTGGATAAGTTGGGCAAGGGAAAGTCTTAAACTCTAGGGGGGTAATCATATCAACCTCATGACCCATGAGTGTTAATTCTTTTCTTGTTTGTTTAAGAGTTCTTACAACACCATTAACTTGAGGTTCCCAAGCATCGGTAATAATCATTATTTTCATTGGGTTAACTCTAGTGTTGGTTCAGGTTGGGAAGTACTAGCAACGATTGGAGCCTTTATGGGAAAAGCTTGCAGTGGAACACTTAATGGTGCGTGTGAAGTAATAACAATGGGGTCGTGGACCATCTCTTCAGAGCCTTGAAGAATATGAGGCCAATGAATAATCTTTAACTCACCATCAAAGGTTTCTACCAATGCTGTTAAACTTTCGACCCAGTCGCCATCATTGCAATACAACAGACCATCGATTTCTCTGATTTCTGCTTTATGAATATGTCCACAAACCACGCCATCACATTTTCTTTTACGTGCTTCCCTTGCCATAATGGCCTCAAAATCAGCAATAAAACTCACTGCGTTTTTAACTTTATGTTTAAGGTATTGGGATAAAGACCAGTATTGGAAACCCAGTTTGATACGGATGTTGTTAAACCAACGGTTCACTACCAAAATACAGGTGTAAGCGGTATCACCTAAATAAGCAAGCCATTTTGCGTATTGCATGACGCTATCAAAGAGATCGCCATGAGTTACCCATAACCTTTTTCCATCGGCTGTAGTGTGAATCATTTCATTCTTAATTTGTATCTCACCAAAAGTCATGCCCACAAATTGGCGAGCAACTTCATCATGGTTGCCTGGTATATAAAAAACCTCGGCACCTTTTCTAACTTTTCTTAATAGTTTTTGAATCACATCATTATGGGCTTGGGGCCAATACCATGATTTTTTTAAGCGCCAGCCGTCAATAATATCTCCAACAAGATAAAATGTGTGTGCGTCGTTATGTTTAAGAAAGTCTAGGAGGTAATTCGCTTGGCAACCTGAAGTTCCCAAGTGAATATCTGAAATCCATATAGTTCGATATTGCATCATGGAAGTTCATTTAGCCCTAGTAGAATGACTTAGATATGAAGAAATTGTGTCATTTTTGTTACACGTCATTAACCATTAATAAAGCCTATGATTTTATTCACTTATTTAAAAATATTTTTTCACGTCTTGTATGGATTTTTTGTTGTTGTTGTGCAATTTCGTTTTGCTAATCAGACGCAAAGAAACCAACTTCTTAAAGAGTGGAGTCGAAAATTATTAAAAATATTGGGAGTGGAGTTAAATATTATTGGAATAGACAAACTAAGCTCTGAGGGTGTTTTATATGTATCTAATCATATCTCTTGGTTAGACATTCATGTTATTAATGCTTGGCGACCAATGAGATTTGTTGCGAAAAAGGAAGTTGGTGAGTGGCCAGTCTTTGGATGGTTTGCAAAACAATTGAATACATTATTTATAGATCGCCAATTAAAGGGTGACTCCAAGAATGTCTCTAAGCAAATGGTTCAAGCATTAAAACAGGGTGATCAAATTTGTATTTTTCCCGAGGGAACGTCTACTGATGGTCACGAGGTGTTACCTTTTAAACCTAACTTGTTTCAGGCTGCTTTAGATGCACTGACAGAATGTCAGCCGATTTCTATTACCTATGTTAATCATGAAGATGGAAGAATTAATTTAGGCCCTGCGTTTATTGGAGATATGGGGCTTTTAGAGTCTATAGCCAATACAGTTAAAGCGTCTCCAATGAAAGTTTGCATAG
>DAIQPR010000045.1:13721-14252 GCA_036787315.1 Polynucleobacter sp.
TTTATTGGGGAAATGGGTTTAATTGAGTCAATAAAAAACACTCTCAAAGCGGCACCGATCAAAGCAATCATTACCATTACACCGATATGTAGGTCCTTTGTCGACCGCAAAGCACTCTCCGAGCAAGCTCGGGACTTAATTATTCATAGTCGCAAAAACAAGCTGTAGTCAAATTGTATAAAACAGGTTAGAATACTAGATGTTCGGGGCGTAGCGCAGCCTGGTAGCGCATCTGCTTTGGGAGCAGAGGGTCGTGAGTTCGAATCCCACCGCCCCGACCACTTCTATTTATCAAGTTCATTCAATAATCTCAGTAGATTATCTAAATAAAATTGTTGAAAATTAATCCCTCTAATTTTCATTAACAATGTTTAAGATTAATTGAGCCTGAATGTATTTGAATATGGTTTAAAGACATATAGTTTGAATATATAATGTTATTCACACTGCCCATAGCTCAGATGGATAGAGCAACGGCCTTCTAAGCCGTAGGTCGCACGTTCGAATCGTGCTGGGCAGGCCAAAAACACC
>DAIQPR010000046.1:0-14240 GCA_036787315.1 Polynucleobacter sp.
ATGGATATGATGTCCTAGACAGCAATACCAATCTTGTAAATTCATTAGATATATTGAATACTGCATATTTAAATAGTCAATTAATAGCAATTAACAGCTCAGACTCTTCTGCACTTAATGTGAACGTTACTAACTTTAATTTGTATTCGAATAGCGTTTTAAGTATATTAAGCAAGGGCTATCAAGTAACTGATGTTGCAAGTAATATAACCTCACTTAACGAGTTAGGCCTTTTGAACACTGCTTATTCAACTGGAAATTTAAAAGCAATTACTATTACAGACCCAACAACTAGGACAACATTCTCAGCAGCTAATGTCCTGAACTATGCTTCAATATTTAGTATCATTAATGATGGAAGTTACCAAGTATCTATTGCGGACTCCGCTAGAAATGTTCAGTCTTATTTAGATAAGTTATTGGTTTTACCTATTCCTAATGTTCTAAATAGTATTGTATTGACTGATACGACAAGTACAATTAACCTTTCAACAACCACTATTCAATTAACGAGTGACGCTGCAGTATTAGAAATCTTATCAAGTAAAAATAATAAGCAGATATATTTAGTAGTTAGCGATGCAACAGCAAGTCATCAAGCCCATATTTCTCTAGTAGAAGCGCAAGCTTTAGCTAGCGCAAAAATTAAGTTTGCTCCTGCGATTTCAAATTATATTTGGATAGATACTTCAAACTGTAACGATTCAACACTCATGGCTCAGGCAAAGTTAGCTGCAACCGCTCTAGGTGTTACACATATTGACCCTCCTGTTGATCTTGATCAAGTCATTGCCACCAGTTCTGAGTGGATGAATATCGCCACTGTTAGTGATATGCATCAATCAGGCATTGATTATTCTTACGAACTATCAGGAAGTTCAAATCTTGCAACACCAACTCATTTAGATCAAGCTCTTGCTCAAGAAATCCCTAGTTTGCAAACGCTTGGTAAATTAAGTCTGAATGAAGCTAATGCTGTTGCAGCATTACTGCAAGGACAAGCCCATAATTCTGCTTATACTAATCAGCAACTTGCGCATGACCTTTCACATGCTTTGGCAGAGTCTGGCATCGCTAACTTAACCTTAGATGCTGGTGCAATTGATATGTCTGATGTCCTTGCCTCAAGCTTAAATCAGGCTGGTATTTTACAGGCCTCTAGTAATTCTCAAGTAAGTATTACGGTTAACCCGAGTGATGACCATATTTATACAACACTCAAAGAAATGGCTGATTTGCATATTAGTCAATTAAACCTTAGTCAAACAAGAGAGGCTTATGTTGATTTAGGGTTATCAAGCAATGACCCATCAGCTCTGGCTGATCTCAAGTCAATCTTAAATCAATTAATTCCTGACTCTGTCAATCCAACGCTTAAATTAGATGGACAGAATAACCCGCATTTAGCTCTCTTAATTAGTAATGATATTGCTACTCAGATTGAACAATCAGGCGGTATCAATGCTGAAATGATCAACCAAATGACTAAATTAGGCATCAATGAAATTGATATCATGGCGAGCGCAGGTGACACAGCCCATCATCAAATACTGAGTGAGGATGCAGTTGTAGCTCAGACTCCGGTAGCAACAGTTGAGATTAAAACAATTGGTGCCGATTCAGACGCCACGGCATTTGATCACCTCACCCACCATATCGGATAAAATAAACCAAGTATGTTGTTGAAACTAAAACTATTTTAATTAAAAAATGACATTACTAAACCAAGAGCTCATGGAGGCTTCACTAGAAAACAAAGCGGTTCCTCCCCAGAAAGCAAACTCACCCAAAAAGAAAGAAGTACTTCCTAGCGGTACTTTAATGCCTCTTGGACAAGTTTTAAATCAATGTCGAAAATCCTTCTATTTTGCTTTCATGATTACGGCTATTGTAGATATCATGGGCATTGTGCCAATGCTCTACATGATGAATGTCTATGATAGGGTTATCACCTCAAGGAGTTGGATCACACTTATTTCTTTAACATTTTTAGTGTTAGCTATGTATCTATTTTGGTCAGCATTAGAATGGATTCGAAATCGCCTCATGGTACGTTTATCACTACGAATCGATTGGGACTTGGGGCCAGACATATTCGATGCCGCTTTTAGACGATTTGTTACAAGAAAAAATGTTAACGTTCATCAACTGCTCAATGATTTAAATGTAATACGTCAATTTCTAACTGGTCAGGGGATTTTGACACTAATGGATGCGCCTTTTGGGATTGTATTTATTATCGTGGCAGCTTTGTTTCATCCGTATTTAGCTTTTTTTGCAATCATTGCAACTGTGTTGATGGGTATTGCTACTTACTTCACGCAAAAAGTTACTAGTCCCATTCTTAAAGTTGCAAATGATGCTAATGCAGAAGCTTCTCGAGTTGCTTCTAATAGTCTGAAACAAGCTGAAACGACTTTAGCTTTAGGAATGATGGGAGCTGTACGCCATCGTTGGTATCACCAACATCGATTCTTTTTACAAAATCAAGTCAATGCAAGTGAAGCATCGGGGCTGATGGGAGGATTTTCTGGATTCTTAACTAAAGCAATGCCATCTCTACAAATGGCGCTTGGAGCTTATTTAGCTATAGAGGGTTTTATCACAGGCGGTATGATCATCGCATCAACGATGATGATTTCTAAGTCTATCGGACCACTTCAAAAACTTCTAACTGGGTGGAAAGAGATTATCTCTTTTCGACAATCTTATGACAGGATCAATGCTCTTTTAATGAGTGATACTCGGGTAGAGTCTGGCATGAAATTACCACCTGTGGCTGGGCATTTAGTTGTATCACAACTCACTTCTGTACCTCCAGGATCAAAAAATCCTGTACTTTCTAATATTCGTTTTGAGGTTAAACCTGGCCAAGCAGTAGCTATTGTTGGACCTAGTGCATCTGGTAAAACTTGCTTATCCCGTTTAATTGTAGGTATTTGGAAGCCTACTCAAGGATCGGTTCGCTTGGATGGGGTTGAGATTTCAGATTGGAATCATGATGATTTTGGCCCTCAAATTGGCTATGTACCCCAAGACATTGATTTTTTTGAAGGAACGATAGCTGAGAATATTGCTCGACTTTCAGAAATTGACTCTGAAAAAGTACTTGCGGCGACGCAACTCATTGGTATGCATGAAGTTATATTAGGATTCCCCAAGGGATACGAAACTGAGCTTGGTGAAACAGGCTTTGTGCTTTCCGGTGGGCAGCGACAGCGTTTAGCGATTGCAAGAGCTCTATATGGCATGCCAAAATATATCGTCATGGACGAACCTAATGCAAATTTAGATGACCCTGGAGAGCAAGCTTTGGTGGATGCCATTGTTAAGTTAAAAGATGCTGGTTGCGCGGTAATCATGACAACACATAGACCGAAATTAATTAGTGTGGTTGATAATTTACTCGTATTACAAAGCGGCCAACAAGTTGCTTTTGGCCCTGCTGATGAATTGTTAAATGCTGCTCGAAATCCTTCTGAACCAGCTATGAGTCCAGGAGCATCCGTATGAGTGAAGAAGAAAAAATAATTCCATCGATTGATCCTGAGAGCATTCAGAGGGCGAAAGAAAACGCCACTATTGTGCCTTTCAAGGAAATTTCAGAAAAAGCAGATTCTTGGATCAAGTCTTGGAATCCCTATCATCCTGATTTAATCAAAGATCGCCCACTTGAACCTATTGCGATTGAAGAATCAAAAATACGTAAAAGTGCAACGAAGATTTTCTTGATTGGATTTTTTATATTTATGATCTGGGCATTTACTGCTCCTATTGATGCAGGAGTTAGTTCGATGGGAACTGTTATGGTCGAAGGGTATCGAAAATCTGTCCAGCACCCCACCGGTGGAGTGATTGATCAGATTAATGTGAAAGAGGGAGATTTAGTAGTAGAGGGAGAAACTCTATTTAAACTAAACCCACTAAAAGCAGAGGCAGAGCTCGCAGCCACTCAGTTGCAATATATCAATGCGCTTGTCACTGAGGCGAGGCTTGTTGCAGAGCGGGATGAAGATGTAAAGATACATTGGCCAAAGGAATTAAAGCAATTTGTAGACAATGATCAAGTAGAAGAGGCCAAGAAAACTCAACAAAAACTTTTTAAAACGCGCCGTAGTGAATATACTTCAGCGATGCACTCTCGGAGTGTACAGATTAAGAGCTTAACTGAAGAATCCATCAATAATCAAATTCTTGCCAAAGAGGGGTATGTTTCTCAGGCTCAAGCTAACCAAGCGATACGAAGTCGTTTAGATACAGAGATGGCCATGAATCAGTTACGGGGCACGTATTTTAAAGAAATTGATTCTCAGCTTTCAGAGATACAAAAAACACGAGATGCGCTCAAAGATCGCCTTCAATCGCTGAACTTTGAACTAGAGTCAACTAATATTAAAGCACCTTCTTCAGGAACTCTGATTGGTTTAAAGGTCAATACAGTAGGTGGAACGATTAATCCTAATCAAACAGTTGCTGAAATTGTTCCTAAAGATGCAACTCTAACGATAGATGCTCAAGTTTCACCTGGAATCATTGACCGTGTAAAGATGGGGCAAGAAGCAGATTTACGGTTTACTGGCTTTAACCAAAACATTACTCCTGTAGTGATTGGTAACGTAAGTCTGATTGGTGCTGATAAATTACCACCTCCGCCCGGCTCTGCGACGCAAAAAGAAGAGTATTACTTGGTTCAAATAAAAGTTAGTAAAGAAAATCTAAAAGTCTTGGGTAACACTCAAATTCAACCAGGAATGCAAGTGGATGTTATTTTTAAAACTGGTGAGAGAACGTTTATGAGTTACCTTATCAAGCCTTTAAGTGATAAAGTTGCAAAAGCTTTTATTAATTAGATATTTAACAAATAACAACTATGATTAAGCTATGAAAAATACCAGACACCTCAGCTATTGCAAATACTTAGTATTCGTTTTTACTTTTTGTAGCTTTGCTGCAAAATCCACAACTTTAATTGATGCTTTTAATCTTGCAATCAATAATGATCCACAATTCCAAGCTGCCAAAAATGAGAAAGAGGCAACTAAGGGGCAAGCATATCAGGGATATTTAGGATATCTACCAAAGTTTTCTTACAATCAGCAACAGCTATCAACCGACACTGATACACGTGTATCCCGTAGCATTAATCAACCAATATTTGACGCTGATAAGGCGGCCTCTTTAGCTCAGGCACCCATTCGTGAATTGTTTGGAGATGCTACGTATCTCACAAAAGAACAGGATCTTGCCCTTCGAATTGTTAAAGGAGTTAACACAATAATTACTTCTTATGAAGCCATTCGAGCAAATGAAAGTCGAATTAAAGCATTTAGCACACAATACCAAGCAGCAAAAAGAAAATATGCATTGGGTCAGGGAACGATTTCAGATGAGCTTGATATTGAAGTGAAGTTCGAGCAAGCTAAGGCTGATATGTTAACGCTTAAAGCTAATTATAAGATTGCACAATTACAACTTTCCGCTATTGTTGGTCAAAAAATTGTAGATACTGATTTTCAGTTACCCATTGTTCATAAAGATATTGTTATCGATGATCTAGAACTTGCTTTTTTTAGGGGGCAAGAGAAAAATCCAAATTTAATTGTGGCTAGAACTAATGAACGATTAGCAAAATTGGATATTTTAAAAACGTCTGCGAGTATATTACCGACAGTGTCTTTTACCAATATGCAAAGTCAATATTTAGGTAATACGATTAACTACAATGGTTTAACTGTAAACGTGCCATTTGATACTAGTGCATTTGCTGGTACTTATAGTTCAAATGCTAAAGCTGGGCAATTAACCAATCAAAGGATTGATGCCGAGGTTAAGGCAAAAGTTGAATTAGAGAAACTATATTCGTTGATAGAAGCAGGTCAGGAATCTATCAAGATAAAAAAACAGGCAATCCTAGCGGCAGAAAAAAGTGTAAAAGCTAATCAAGTAAGTTATGAGGCGGGTGTTAGAACATTAACTGATGTTCTCAATAGTATTCAAACACAGTTTCAGGCGATGAATGATTACTCTCAGGCAGTAACTGGCGTTTCTGAAAACATTCTCAATTTTTATTTACTTGAGGGCTATGACACAGAAGAAGCGGTAGCAAAAACCCAACTCTTTTTATTTAATTTATAACTCATGCAATTTCAATTTCTTCAGTTGCGTATGATGTCCCGAAGTTTATTTTTGCTTCTTGGCTTAATTCATTTTGTATTTGTACAAAATGTGGTGAGTGCTGAAAATACCAACAACATCGGCTCAATAATTGTAAAGGCTGGGTCGGGATTTGCAGTTAATAAAAATGGCTATATATTAACCGCAAGCCATGTAATTCCAGAAGGAAGTAATATCAAGGTTTATTCTAGTGCTTATCCCAATGGCATTAATGCGAATGTTGTTAAAGTGGACCGTAGTTTAGATCTTGCATTATTAAAGATTGATCAACAAACTAAACCTATAAGTATTGCAAAGTGGTCTACTGTACCAAATGGATTGCTTATTTTTTCTTTAGGTTACCCTAGCCCAGATATCTTAGGTAGAGAATTAAAAATTACCTCAGGTCTTATTAATGCGCTAGAGGGGATCGATAAAAGGCCGGGTTTATTTCAGTTTAGCGCTCCTATACAGATGGGTAATTCTGGAGGACCAATTATTAGTTCAGACCTTAATGTGGTTGGCCTTACTCAAGGAAAATTTGATAGCACATCAGGTAATCGAAATAATTTACAGAATGTTAATTTGGCGATTCAATCAAAAGTCATTGAAGAGTTTTTATTGGCAGAAAAAATAGAATTTAACTTAAAAGCTTTTAATCCTAATTTAGTTAAACCTTCTCAGGTTGTTTATTCAGAATCTGAGGCCAGTTTATTTATGGTGGTAGCGAGTGTAAAGGGTGCTACAAAGACCGACAAAAAAATCAATATTGATGATAATATCCGCGTTCTATTGGGAACTTTATCTAAAGAGGACAAACCTAAACTTTTTGGAGCATTTAAAGTTGGTTTTGATCGCCTTTTGGATATTGGTCGTGAACAAATAATGATCAAGTCCTCCAGCATTCAAAAATTAGAGGGGAATTCTCAAATAGTCAAATTCGATAGTATTTTGTCATTGAACAAACCTAGGTTATACGAAGATCAACAAAGTTACTTATCATTGATCATGACTTCACAATATGATTGTGTAAATCAAGCCATTATGATTACTAGAAAAGAATTTAAAGAGGATCTATTTGGAACTGGAAAGACAATTGCGGCACTATCTAAAAAGGAAGGTTCTCCAAATGACTTCAAACCTTTTAAATCTGAAAACATTAATACTTTTATTTTGCGAACAGCCTGTGAGAACTTACCCGTAGTTGCTAACGAAAAAACGAATCTTGCGATGAATGATTCAGCATCTACCGAAGCAAGGATTCAAAGTGGGAGTGAATCAGTTAATCAAGAAAACCAAGCTAGGATTCAAAGTGCTAAAGCGCAGCTAAATAATGTAGCTAAACTTGAGCAACCCAATAATATCAACTTTAGCGTCACTGAAAATCAATCAGAGTCAATCAAAACCATGGATGAAACAAATAATATGGTTAAAGAAGCTTTAGTGATAAAACCAGAAACTCTTGTAAAGACTGATACAGAACAAGAATTAATTCGAAATAGTTTAAATTATTGGAAGATGGCCTGGGCAGAAAAAAATATAGACAAATATCTTCAGTCTTATTCAATAACGTATGCCCCTGAAGGAAAAACACATCAAGAATGGTTAGATCAGCGAATTCAAAGGATTAAGAAAGCTGGCCGCATAGAGATTACTATTGAGGATATTAAAATACAGAAACAAGATCAAAGGTATAGTTCTGTATTTGTTCAACATTACAGCTCTGATCTTTTCAAGGAAAAAGTAATCAAAACGTTGGAGTGGGAAAAAGTTACAGATACTCAACAAACAAAAAATGTGTCCGACAAATGGGTAATTGTTCGGGAAACAAGTCAACCAATTCGTTAAGTCACTTTTTGAGATAAAAATATGGATTTAAATCAATTCACTGGAAAAGCAAATTTTGTTGAAGATGTGTACAAATACTATCGTCAGTTTGATAAATCATTTGAAGATTTTATTGTGCATCTTTTAGAGACAGATTTTTGGATAAATTTAGATTTTCCTCACAATCCATACAAAAAGGTTTTGGTTGAACTAAGTCAAAAAGTTGACCAAATGAATAATCTTTTAGAGGAAGAGCCAAAATACCATAATCGCAATCATTTTATTGATGTCTGTATTAGTTTAAGCATGCTACTCAAGACTGAAAATAGTTTTGCAGAAGATTACTCTCATACAGTACATTGGATTCTTAGTACGCAGCAAAAATGGTTGCTTCTGTTTTGTGCGGTAGGGCATGATTTTGGACATATTGGAAAGGTAAACCAAGTACCTTTTGAAATTGAATCCCTATCTTTTGAGCTTGTCAAAAAATTCTTACTGGATTTACCAGAAGACCAAAAAATATTATTATTAAATGGTCGTCAAATGGATGATTTTCTTGAACAAATAAGAACAATTATTTTATCGACTGATCCTCAGCATTTACCGACACTGATAAAAAAAATACAGCATTCCCAAGATTCCTTTATTGATAGGATTGATATCATGTGTATGTTGTTAGTAGAGTCAGACTTGATGGCGAGCATCACACCCAATTATGGGTTAGAGCTGGGTCAGCGTTTGTCTGAAGAGTGGCGCATTAGCAATCCTTCTAAAGCAGATTTTGTGGCAAGTCCGCAAGGTCGACTGGGTTTTCTTCATTATGTTCAATTTTTATCACAACACTCTAAAGAACTAGGTATTCCTCAGCTTTTGGAAAAATCTATTGGACTAGTCAGCTAAACACTATGAGTTCAAATAATGACGCCTCGATTAGTATCGGCAACATACCCTTTTTTAAAAATTTATCTAGTGGCGATTTAATCGCTATCATGAATTACACTGAAAATAAGATTTTCGAGAAAGATGAAAACTTATTTAGTCAGAAGGATCCCTCTGATGGACTTTACATTCTGATGTCTGGGAAGATTCAGGTTTATATATTTAGTGGAATTTTAGGAGAAAAACCTAAAGTTCTCGTTGAGCTAGGTCCTGGAAGTTATGTTGGGGAATTTGGATTAATTGATGGTCAGCCACGATCCGCTTCTGTAAAGGCCTTAGAGCGATCAGAAATTATGTTTTTACCTTCTAGAGCTTTTGAATCAATGATTTCTAAACACCCTGTTATTGCAAAGTCAGTTACAGATTATTTAGTAAATATGGTTCTTAACCTACCAAAGTTTAAAATAAAATCTGCAAAGACTCGAGCTTTAATGGCTCAGGGATTTATAGAGCCCAATTTGACTAGTATGCAAACCTTATGCTGGGCAATTCGTGAGAATAATAAAAAAGTTGCTATTACTTCAAAATAAATAAAACTTTAACTTTGAGTTAGATTCACCTTTAAAATACCGTTCTTTATCAGCAACGCATCATAAAAGTTGTGGCATTAGCCTAATTGCATTCTCTCTTGTAATTTTAGAAATATCATTTTTTGTAAAATTATATTTAATTAACCCTTTTACATTGTCATCACTTTTTCGGTAAGGATAATCTGAGCCAAAGAGTACTTGGCTACTGTTTACTAATTGCATTAATGAGGACAATGCGAAAGAGTTAGCAGCCCACGCAGTGTCGTAATAAAACTTCTGAAGTTCATACATTACACCATTAGGTACATTTTTCTCTAAACTTTTATCTATGACAGGCATCTTTTGGAGCCTTTCAGTAAGAAAGGGCAAGGTACCTCCTGCATGTGAAAAGATAAATTTAATATTAGGACAACGTGAGGCTGTCCCAGAAAAGACTATATCAACAATTGTTCGAGTAGTATCTGTCCCATATTCCACGACAGTTGGAGGTGTGTTAGGGATAAGATTATTGCAACAGTTTGCAGATGTCGGGTGGGTATACAAAATAGCACCTCGGCGATTTAGCTCTTCCATAAGAGGAGTAAATTTAGGGTGTCCTAACCACTTATCCCCGTAACTGGTTAGCAATCCTATTCCATCAGCTTTGAGAACATCTAAAGAGTATTCTAATTCTTTTAAAGCAGAATCCATATTATCCATAGGTAACATCGCAAAGGATCCAAATCTCCCTTTGTATATACTCCTAAGCTTTGCTGCATACTCATTACTTTCCCGAGCAATTTTATTAGCCTCTTGAGAATTTAAGAAAGCCACTTGGGGTGTGGTTACAGAAAGAATTGCTGTTTTAGTGCCAGCTTCATCCATATCTGCGATTGTTTTTTCTAGAGTCCAAGCTGATGCAGGACCTTGCAGTAAATTATGCTTTTGTAAAGCCTCTCTATAGCTTGGAGAAAAAAAGTGATGGTGTGTATCAATTAAATTCTTTTCTGAAGTTTTTGGAACTTCATCTGCAAAAGATGTGGAGGCCATACTTGCGCCAAGTCCCACTATCCCAGATAAGAAATTTCTTCGAGAAACTGCACAAGAACATAGGGGTTTAAACATGTATTCCTCAAATAGTGGACGATTCACACCATAGTAAATTGATATCTTGTAACTAGGAATTAGTATTAATACTACTTAAAACTAAGATGTTTAAATTCGTCTTAATTAATTTTGATCTCTTTAAATAAAATATTTCTAATAGGAAAAGATTTATTTGTAAGTTGTTTACTTGTAGAAATGATTTCAGGGGTGATTTTTAAGGACTGATCATTTGGTAAAACACCAAATTCCTGCAGTTTTGAAATATATTCAGAATTACGATATTTGTCGCGGTTTGCTGAGATAAAGAGTTGGACCAAATCAGGCTCAAAAATTGCATTAAGGACTAAAGTTATTTCTTTACTTATATCTTCTCTATTGGATAAGTCAAGTAATTGGTTTGGGTCACGCAAAGATAAAGCGGTAATGATTCTGTCTCTCACAAAAAATTTATTAGACTCCAGTGCTGATTCAACAGATGGATCCTCATATTGAACTATGAGCACGACTTCAACACTTCGTTCTCCACCGCGTTTATTCGAAGATGGTAAGTTAACAAAAATGGGATCAAGTTCAGTAAAATTTGTAGCATCATTTTCTGCTTCTATAGATTCCAAAAGCTCAGCTTTAGCCTTTTCAAGATTTTGACGACTTTCCTGCTCGCTATTCTGAGCATTAGAACTGTCTTTGATTTCAGCGGGCTCTGATAAAAAGTATCTTGCAACTTGAATAATTGCAAAAAGTACAATAAATAAAGCTAATAGATTTTTTAATTTCATGGATTAATCTAGCGTTATAGGGTCAACAATTACTATTTATTTAGAGTTGCTCAAAAACACTCAAATTACAAATTTTATAAATCGATGATTTCACATAACTTATAATGATACACAGAATAAGTTGTTAAAAAATTTATTTATGCAAATCTTAAGTTAAGGCTTCTCCCAATGCAATCTTTACCTATTATTAAGTCAATTGGCTTTGTTGGAATTGGTATTATGGGCCAAAGTATGGCCGGTCATCTTCTTGCTGCTGGTTATCACGTGAACGTGTTTAATCGTACTAAATCTAAAACAGATACTTTAGTTGCAAAAGGCGCTACTTGGTTTGATACCCCAGGAGCTTTAGCGGCTAGCTCTGACTTAATTATCACAATGGTGGGTTTTCCATCTGATGTTGAAGAGGTTTATTTTGGTGAAAATGGCATTATTCAATCTGCCCAAAATGCTATTTTGATAGATATGACAACTTCATCACCTTCATTAGCGAGGAAGATTGCTGATTTTGCAAATAAAAAAGGATTAGCTGCTTTAGATGCCCCAGTTTCGGGTGGTGATATCGGAGCAAGAGATGCGAAGTTAACCATTATGGTTGGTGGTGATAAAACGGTATTTGATCACGTATTACCAGTGTTGCAAAAGTTAGGTACAAGTATTGTTTTGCAAGGTGGAGTTGGTATGGGGCAGCATACTAAAATGTGTAATCAAATTGTAATTGCTTCAACCATTATGGGGGTGGCTGAGGGACTTTCATATGCTAAAAAAGTGGGATTGGATCCTGCATTAGTATTGCAGTCTATTGGTGGTGGTGCTGCTTCTGGATTTCAATTGAATGTTCTAGGTGCAAAGATGATTGTTGGCGATTATGCTCCAGGATTTTATGTAGAGCACTTTATCAAAGATTTAAAGATTGCTTTACAAGAAGCAGAGCAAATGCAATTAGCATTACCTGGACTTGCTCTTGCAAAATCACTTTTTGATAAGATGGCTGCCAAAGGCCTACAACGTAATGGAACACAAGGTATTTTCCAAATTTATCTAGATTGAGAAAAGTGTTGATCAATCTCATTTGCTAGAGATTGGATGCCCTTTGGTGTTAAATCGCTTGTATTAAACACTGGAGCATTGCCATAAGAATCAAAGTTATTTTCTTGTGATCTTTGATACAAGCGATCGTAATGAAGAGTTAGTAAAGATTCGACTAAATCTTGCCAAGCATGCATATTGATTTGCGATTCCCAAGCTTGCAGTTGCTCTTTACCAACTATGTTTTTAAGAAGAAAAAGTTTTTGCATGAGTAATTCTGGATTTTCAATCATATAGTGATAGTCTAAGATTAAAAAATCAACACGCGCGTTTAAAGTAGCATCTATTCGAATACATGGACTTTTTCTAATACATTCCATCAGTGCATCTGGCACTTGTAATGTACCAATTTTTTTACTTTCTGCTTCAATAAATATTGGCTCATCTAAATTGAATCTTTTTAATTGATGCAGTATCTGCGTTTCAAAATATTTTTGACTGGGTTGTTCAGAGAGAATATTTCCGCCAAGAACAGATCCTTTGTGATTTGCTAAGGCCTCTAAATGAAGAACTTGGCGATCACAATGAATGAGTTCTTCTAAAACTTTACTTTTAGCACTGCCGGTTTTTCCAGTGATAACTTGAAAATTAAATTGGGAAGGTAATTCCTTCAGTGCCTGCACTACATGAGCTCTATATGATTTGTAACCACCTTCTAAGACCTCAGCATCCCAACCTATTTGCCTGAGGATGTGTGTCATTGAGCCACTTCTTTTTCCACCACGCCAACAGTAAATTAATGGTTTCCATTTTTTAGGACGATTTTTAAAATCAGAATCAATATGATTTGCAATGTTTCTGGCAATTAATACGGCCCCTAGTTTTTTTGCATCAAAAGCGGATTCTTGTTTATATTTAGTACCAACAATGATTCGTTCTTCATTAGATAGAACTGGAAAATTTACAGCACCTGGAATATGATCATGCTCGAATTCAGCAGGAGTTCTAACATCTATGATTTCATCGAATGCTGAATCATCATTGAGATTTGATATGGAATATATTTTCATAAAACGCTAGGTACAGACATGTTTTATTTTCGCATGAAATCATCTCGTTTAGGCGAGACAGTACTTTAAAATGGTATCCTTGCAGGCATTCTTATGGAGAACTGATGTATGTCATATAACGGAAGATTAACCTCGCTATCCCATGGTGGAGGGTGTGGCTGCAAAATTGCCCCAGCTGTATTATCAAAAATTTTACAGTTTTCTCCTTTTGTAACATTCGCACCTCAATTGCTAGCAGGTCATCAAAATAACGAAGATGCTGCTGTTTATCAGATTAATGATGATCAAGCTATAGTAGCGACAACTGATTTTTTTATGCCAATCGTCGATGATCCATTTGACTTTGGTAGGATTGCAGCTAGTAATGCCATTTCAGATATTTATGCAATGGGCGCTAAACCACTTTTTGCATTAGCAATACTTGGTATGCCTATCAATGTTTTACCCATTGAGACGATTCAGAGAATCACGGCTGGCGGACAAGCAGTATGTGCTGCTGCTGGAATACCTATTGCTGGCGGACATTCGATTGATTCTGTTGAGCCAATTTATGGTCTTATTGTGATTGGTATTGTTGATCCAAAAAAATTCAAAAGAAATAAAACCTCTCAAAATGGCGATAGTATTATTTTGAGCAAACCAATAGGTATTGGGATTTTAAGCGCAGCTTTTAAACAAGAAAAAATTTCTGAAAAGGCTTATGCTAAGTTAATTGATTACACAACCCAACTCAACACACCTGGAATGAGTTTAGCAAACC
This sequence comes from Polynucleobacter sp., assembly GCA_036787315.1. Classification (GTDB taxonomy): domain Bacteria; phylum Pseudomonadota; class Gammaproteobacteria; order Burkholderiales; family Burkholderiaceae; genus Polynucleobacter. Next base: position 14,168 of record DAIQPR010000046.1, read on the forward strand.
ATGATCAAGTTCATGCGATGACGGATGTAACAGGATTTGGTCTGGCGGGTCATTTGCTTGAGATGTCTAGAGG
>DAIQPR010000047.1:0-14219 GCA_036787315.1 Polynucleobacter sp.
CAAATAAAGAAATCTTAGAAAGCTTCATGCAAATGTCCTTAAATAATTAAAAGGTTGTTCCGATTTGAAATTGGAAATTTTGAATATGATCCAAATCTGTTGTATTAAGTGGTATACCATAACTGAACTTCAGAGGGCCTAACGGGGAAATCCAAGTAATTCCCATACCGTAAGAATATCTTAAATCTGTGACATTCGGTGCACCATCGTAAACGTTACCGGCATCAAAGAAGAAGAAAAAGCGTAATGTCTTATCTGTGCCAGATCCAGGAATCGGGAAAGAGTATTCAGCATTGAAAACTGCTTTTGATGATCCGCCAGTTGGTTGATAAATACCTAAATTTGTGTTATATACCTGAGGTCCCAAAGATCCGGGTGTGTAACCTCTAACTGACCCAATACCACCAATATAGTAGTTTTTAGTGATAGGGAAAGGAGTATTGCCATAACTCATTCCATACCCAACCTGACCGCTCAAAGAAAAAATATTGTTCTTAGTCATTGGGTAGAAATATTGATGCTGATAGAACAATCTGTAATATTGCATCTGATCAACGGGCATTGAAACTTCCGCATTAGCAACCTGGAAGCTTCCGCTACTTGGTAATAATGCACTATCCCTACCATCTTTAGACCAACCTATTGTGAGAGGTATGTTAATGGAGCTTGCAGAATAACGTCCTAAATATGGGTCATTACTTGTTCCATCCACTAGCGTTGGATCATATCCACCTAGAGTAGCTGCGTATTGTTGATAACTTAAAGGAGAATTCTGCGTTGTATTGAGCTCCAAGCGCTCTAGAGCTGCACCTACAAAATATCGCCCTTTTTCTGAATAAGGAATACCAAAACGCATAGAGGTTCCAGTATTAACGATGGTGTAATCAGAATCACCCAAGTAATAGAGGGGCCTAGAGGTACGGTAATAAATATCGGTATAGCGACTGATACCATCCTCAGTAAAGTAAGGATCAAATTGGGACAAAACCAATGTTCTATTTATTTGGCTAGTATTGATATTAAATCCAATACTTGTTCCAGTACCGAAAGCATTTTCTTGGTTAATACCAGCTGAAAGAACCACACCATCTGAAGAAGAAAAACCTGCACCCAAACTCAATGAACCAGATGGTTTCTCAGTAACCTTAACGTTTAAATCAACCTGATCATTTGTTCCCGGAACCTCTTGAGTAGCAATATCAACTTCTGTAAAATAACCTAAACGATTTATTCTATCTTTGGAGAGTTTGATTTTTTCGCCATCATACCAAGAGCTCTCTAACTGACGCATCTCTCTACGAATAACAGTGTCACGCGTCTTGGAGTTACCAGAAATTGCGATATTTTTAACATAAGCACGTTTTCCAGGATCAACAACCAACAACATATCCACTAATTTTTCTTCTTTACGAAGGTCTGGTTGCGGTGTAATCGTTGCAAAAGCATAACCATAAGTACTTAAAGCATCTGCAATAGCCTTCGTGCCAGCATTGAGTTTTGCCGAGGAGTATATCTCCCCAGGCTTAAGAGGAACTAAGGCTTTTAATTCTTCTTCCTTACCAAACATCTCACCACCTAATTTGATATCCTTGACTTTGTATTGCTCACCTTCATTTATAACTATGGTGATATACATTCCCTTTTTATCTGGGGAAATGGATATTTGGGTAGAATCAATTCGAAATTCTAAATAACCTTGATTCAAATAAAAAGATCTAAGATTTCCTAAGTCTCCAGATAATTTTTGCTTAGAGTAACGATCATTCTTTGTATACCAAGAAAACCATCCCCCAGTTGAAAGTTGCATTTCTTTTCTTAAATCTTTTTCAGCGAAAGCTTTATTTCCAATAATATTGATTTCAGAAATCTTGGAAACAATACCTTCCTCGATATTGAAATAAACAGAAACCTGGTTACGCTCACCTGGAGTGACAGTTGTTACAATTTCAGAATCATAAAAACCTTTACTTACATACTGTCTTTTAATTTCCTGTTCAGCTTTATCAACCAAAGCCTTATCAAAATATCGAGCATCAGCCAAACCAATAGCCCTTAAAGCCTTAAGGATGGCATCTTTTTCAAATTCCTTCATTCCAGTGAAGTCTACTTTGGAAATAGTTGGACGCTCTTCTACCTGAACGACCAAAACTTTATTTTCAACTTTGACTTGAACGTCCTTGAAAAACCCCGTATTGAAAAGGCTTCGAATTGCATCAGCGCCTTTGGAGTCATCAAAAGTCTCACCAACCTTCACAGGAAGGTAACTAAACACTGTACCAGGTTCAACCCTCTGCAAACCCTCTACTCGAATGTCCTGAACAACAAATGGCTCGGCTGCAAGGGTATATTGTGTGGGAGCAAAAGCACCAATGCTTAAAGCGAGAGCAATTGATAAATGTAACTTGTTTTTCTTAATATTCAACGATGTAGCTCTTCAATTCAATATGATTTTTGTTTAATTAATACGTAAATATACACAACTATAAATTCTACTATCCATTATCCATGAAATAACCTGGTTAAATCATTAAAAACTGCAATTCCTGTGAGGGCAAGTATTCCTAAAAGACCTAATTTTGTAAAAATTTCTCGGATTTCAAGAGAAACTGCTTTTCCTCTCAAAAGTTCAACGAAATCAAATATCAATTGTCCACCATCTAACATGGGTAAAGGTAATAAATTCATGATTCCAAGACTAATACTTATTAATACCAAAAATCCTATATAAGCTGTTAGACCAGAACTGGCCGATTGACCAGCCATACTTGCAATGCCAATAGGCCCACTTATTTGATTAATCGATGCCTTACCAGTAATTAATGACTTAATACTCAATAAGGAAACTTGTGTAATGTCATGCACTCTCTCCAATGATCGCAAAAAGGATTCAACAATCCCTATTTCAAGATGAAAGGTTGGAAGAGGTCTTTCTTTACTTAACCCCAAACCTAATTGGGCGAACATGTCACTTTTTAGACCTATAGATTTTATTTCTGAATGATCAAAAACAACTCTGGAATCGCCACTATCAGCATGGGCAACTTGTAGTACAAAGCCCTCTTCTTTCATGGTGGCTATTAACAATTTCCATCTCAAACGATTCCAACTGTCTATTGGCATAAATTCAATACTCATATCAACACCGTCTGAATCTTTTGGTAAAAAAGCAAAGCCACGTACCTCATCACCTTCAACGAGTCCAGAAACTGCGGCAATAGAATTATTCGAAGGTTGATCTAAGATGGCTTTTACTTGTAAGGGACTGCTTAAGTACAAACAAAAAAGTAATACAAGTGCAAGAATGAAATTTGCAACGGGACCAGCAACAACTACCAAGGATCTTTTCCAAAGAACTTGTTTATCAAAAGCATGATTAATTTCAACATCACTAAGATTGGTATGGGTTCTAGTGTCAATCATCTTTACATACCCACCCAAAGGAATTGCAGATATAACAAATTCAGTAGAAAGTAATGCACTTGATTTCTTTCTAAACAAGACAGGTCCAAAACCTATTGAGAATCTCTCCACTGCGATTCCACACCATTTTGCAACTATGTAATGGCCAAATTCATGAAACCCCACCAAGAGGACAATCGCAATGAGAAAAGAAATAATAGTCAATTTGATATTCTCTTAATAAATTCTTTTGCTTTTTCTCTAGCAAGATGATCAATCTCTAAAACAAGCTCTAGTGAGCTTGCAGGTTCAGAAGAAATTTCACTTAATACATTGTCAATCGTCTGAACGATTTGAGTATATAAGATTTCTTGATTTAAAAAACTTGCTACAGCAATCTCATTTGCAGCATTAAAAATAGCTGGGGCTGTCCCTTTTAATCTTGCAGCTTCCCTAGCTAAAGGTATTGCAGGAAATCTCACAACATCTGCTGCCCTAAAATTAAGCTCTGTTAGTTTCATCATATCGAGCTTTTTAACTCCCGAATCAATCCTATTCGGCCAAGCTAAGCCATAAGCAATTGGTGTTCTCATATCAGGCTCACCCAACTGTGCTAAAACCGATCCATCTACATAACGAACCAATGAATGAATTACACTTTGAGGATGAATGACGATTTGGATTCTTTCTTGAGGTATCTTAAATAGCCAAATTGCCTCAATCAATTCCAAACCTTTATTAACCATTGTCGATGAGTCAACAGAAATTTTTCTTCCCATAACCCAATTTGGATGAGCACAAGCTTCATCAGGACTTACTGTGTCGAGTGTTTCAATTGGTCGGTTTAAAAAAGGTCCACCCGATGCAGTCAAAAGTAGCTCTTCTACTTCATTTAAATTTCCTGTTTGACTGGTTTGTAAACATTGATAAATTGCATTATGTTCACTATCAATAGGCAATAGCTCAGATTTGCTTTTTGCAATGACATCCATTAAAAGCTGTCCTGCAATGACTAGCGCTTCTTTATTTGCAAGTAATATTCGTTTACCTAATTTTGCAGCCTCTAATGTCGGCAATAATCCAGCAGCACCAACGATTGCAGCCATAACCGTATCAACATGGTGATAAGTTGCAGCTTCAATTAATCCCTCTTGACCAAAAAGCACCCTTGTAACTTTTATATTAATTAAGTCTTTAAGCTGATTCGCTAATTGAGAATTAGCTACAACTACGATATCAGGTTGAAACTGATGGCATTGTTTAGCCAGCTTCTCTACTTGTGTATTAGCTGTTAATGCCCTAACCTTGAACATGTCAGGATGTCTAGAAATTACATCTAAGGTATTTTCACCAATAGATCCTGTAGACCCTAGGATACATAAATTTCTCAAAATAATTCCAAAACAATCATTGCTGAAATTGGCAAAACTGGCAGAACTGCATCTAATCTATCTAAAATACCGCCATGACCAGGTAATAAATTACTACTATCTTTCATCCCAGACAACCTTTTTAATTGTGACTCAAATAAGTCTCCTAGAATACTCATCATTGCTAGACAAACTGAAACTAGCAACAAAACAAATACAGAATATTTACTACCAATCATACTGAAAAAATCGCTCGATGAAGTATTGTAATTATAAAAACAAATACTTAGTAAACAAACTGCCAAGATACCTCCTATAGCCCCTTCAATAGATTTCCCAGGACTTATCTGGGGTGCAAGCTTATGCTTACCAAATTTTTTCCCAACAAAATATGCTCCAATATCAGCAGTCCATGTTATCAAAAGAACAGATAATACAAAGACTGAACCTTTACTAAATAAAAGTAAAAATGCATACCAAGCACTTAACAGCACGATATATCCCGATACAGCAATAAAAATCTTATTTTGATTGATCGAGAAATCTAATTTTTTTCTCAATACATTCGGCATCAATAAAATCCAAAAAAGAATTCCAAGCCACATAACTGAATACAAAATGTGATGGGTGATTGCAACTAATTTTGAATTGATTAAAAGCGCACCAAAAGTAATAGAAAGAATGAATAAAAACAAAGCATAGTAAATGGGATTCCTAGACTTCACACCCCATATGAATCGACCCCATTCCCAAGCACCCAGCGCTATCAAAATGGACATCAGAATTGAAATAAATAAGGGACTCGCAAACAAAAAAACAGGAACAAAAAACGCTAGTAACACCACTGCTGTAATAACACGTGTTTTAAGCATTTTTAACGATGGTTTTTTCTAATACTTGTAATCCTGTTTGACCAAATCGACGCTCACGTTTACGATACCATTCTAAACTTTCTTGAAAAGCTTTTTTATCAAAGTCAGGCCAAAAAGTTTCCGTAAAATACATCTCGGTATACGCCAATTGCCATAATAAAAAATTACTAACTCTTTGTTCACCACCGGTACGAATAAATAAGTCTGGTTCTGGGGCATAAGACATCGCTAAATGAGGATGTAACCAGGTTTCATTAATGCTTAGAGGGTCTATACTTGGGTTTTCAGCAAGCGCCTTTTGCATTGCATTCAAAATATCCCAACGTCCTCCGTAATTGGCAGCAACAGTTAATACTAGGGAAGTATTATTTTCTGTAAGTCTTTCTGCTTCAACAACTCGTTGTTGAATATTTTCTGGAAACTGGCTCAAATCACCAATCAACTTTAAACGTATATTGTTTTTGTGAAGTTTTGCAACCTCTTTATCCAAAGCTTTAAAGAACAAGTTCATCAAAAAGGTGATTTCGTCTTTCGGTCTGCGCCAGTTTTCTGAACTAAAAGCAAATAAGGTCAAATACTCAACACCTGAATCTTTACAAAGCTCAACTACTTTTCTAACCGTATCAAGCCCTTTAGAATGACCAGCAACTCTTGGCATAAAGCGCTGATTAGCCCAACGTCCATTCCCATCCATAATGATTGCAATATGACGAGGTATGACACTCGTATTAGGAATGTCTATAGTTGAACTTTTCAAGGTTGTTTTCATCAAAATATAATGCCTATACAGTCATTATCTCTTTTTCTTTTTCCTGAATAATTTTGTCTATTTCTGCAACAAATCTATCAGTGCGCTTTTGAACGTCATCCTGTGAGCGTCGCTCATCATCTTCAGAAATAGCTTTATCTTTGGTTAATTTTTTTAAAGATTCATTTGCATCACGTCTTAAATTTCTAATAGCGATTTTTGCATCTTCACCTTCAGACTTGACAACCTTGACTAAGTCGCGACGACGCTCTTCAGTCAATGCAGGCATCGGAATACGAATCACGTTTCCTTGAGTTGCAGGATTTAAACCCAAATCAGAATCACGAATTGCCTTTTCTACAACAGAGACCATATTTTTTTCCCAAGGCGTCGCTGTAATAGTTCTTGCATCAGCAAGACCAAGAGCCGCTACTTGAGAAATTGGCGTAGGGTTTCCGTAGTAATCAACTTGAATATGCTCAAGAAGACCAGTATTTGCACGACCAGTACGTATTTTTGCTAAAGAGGTTTTTAAAGCCTCTATAGACTTATTCATTTTTTGATCTACAGTTGAAATAATTTCACTAGACGACATAATTTTCCTTCATTAAACATGAACCAAGGTACCCTCTTTTTCGCCATTTACAACGCGAATCAAAGAACCTTGTTTAAATATTGAAAAAACTTTAATAGGCAATTGACGATCTCTACACAATGCAAAAGCAGTAGCATCCATTACCTGAAGATTTTTAATAATAGCTTCATCAAAGCTAATCGTTTCGTATAGAGTTGCGTCAGGATCTTTATTAGGATCACTGCTATAAATTCCATCAACTTTAGTCGCTTTTAAAACAATGTCTACACCCATCTCTGCACCTCTGAGAGCTGCCGCTGTATCAGTTGTAAAAAAAGGATTTCCTGTTCCGGCAGCAAATATAACAACTTTGCCCTCATTCATATGTCTGATAGCCCTTGGACGAATATAAGGCTCTACCACTTGATCCATTCGAAGTGCTGATTGAACTCTAGCTTCTACGCCTTTTTGTCGGAGAGCATCTTGTAAAGCTAATGAATTCATCATGGTAGCTAACATTCCCATGTAGTCAGCAGTAGCGCGATCCATCCCTGCTGCACCACCAGCTACACCCCTGAAAATGTTTCCACCACCTATAACAATTGCCAATTTAACACCAAGCTGAACTACCTTAGCAATTTCAGATACCATTTGGTCAATGGTAGTCGGGTTGATTCCGTAGGAATCATTACCCATTAAAGCCTCTCCAGATAACTTAAGGAGAACACTCTTATATCCTGGCATACAGATTCTTTCTCTTTATGATCACACTACCATTATAAAGGGCAAAAAAGAGGCGCCTTATAAGCGCCTCATATTTTTGTTTAAAAACTACTTATTACGCCCCACCTTTTGCTGCTGCAACCTGTGCAGCAACCTCTGCAGCAAAGTCATCTTGTCGCTTTTCAATTCCTTCACCAACGATATACATCGTAAATGAATGAATAGTAGTATTGTTTTCTTTTAACATTTGCTCAACAGTTTGCTTGTCATTTTTCACAAATGCCTGATTTAAAAGAGAAACTTCTTTCAAGAATTTCTGGATAGATCCTTCAACCATTTTGGCAACAATCTCAGGTGGCTTTCCAGATTCAGCAGCTTTTTGTTCAGCAACACTTCTTTCCGCTGCAATCTTGTCAGCAGGAACTTCTGCAGTTGATAATGAAACTGGTTTCATAGCAGCAATATGCATTGCTACATCTTTTGCAGCTGTTTCACTCCCTGTGTACTCAACCATTACACCAATACGTGTTCCATGGAGATAGTAAACAAGAGACTTACCGCTAGCAAATACTTTGAAACGACGGATAGACATGTTCTCACCAATTCGTCCAATTAATTCAGCACGAACTTGTTCAACAGTTTTTCCATCCAACGGAAGATTGCTTAATGTAGAAACGTCATCATTAGCAACAGAGTTCTTCACCGCTAATTGTGCACAGTCCTGAGTAAATTTCAAAAAATCATCATTTTTTGAAACGAAATCAGTTTCACAGTTAATTTCAATCAATGAACCATTAGTTCCATCCACAAAAGCTGCGATAACACCTTCAGCTGTAACCCTTGAAGCAGCTTTGCTAGCTTTACTACCCAACTTTACGCGTAAAATTTCTTCCGCACGAGCCATATCACCTTGTGCTTCTGTTAACGCCTTTTTACACTCCATCATTGGTGCATCAGTTTTAGCCCGAAGCTCACCAACCATACCTGCAGTTATTGCTACCATTAATCTTCCCGCCCTTCCTCGACAAACTCTTCATCAGTTGTTTCTTTGATTGACTCTAAAACTTGATTTACAGCATTTGCTTTTCCTTCAAGAATTGCATCTGCCATGCCTCTAACATAAAGAGTAACCGCTTTACTCGAATCATCGTTCCCTGGAATGATGTAATCGACACCTTCAGGTGAATGATTAGTATCCACTACTGCTATGACAGGAATACCAAGTTTCTTGGCTTCAGTTAAAGCAATTTTGTGATATCCAACGTCAATTACAAAAATTGCCTCTGGAATACCAGCCATATCTTGTATTCCACCTAAAGATTTTTGTAACTTATCAATCTCACGCTCATTCATCAAAGCTTCTTTCTTTGATAAACGATCCCAATCGCCGTTTTCTTGAGCAGCTGTCATCTCTTTAAGACGCTTAATAGATCCTTTTACAGTTTTGAAATTGGTGAGTGTTCCTCCCAACCATCTTGCATCTACATAAGGCATACCAGCTCTAGTAGCCTCTTCAGCAATAATTTCTTTTGACTGACGCTTTGTTCCAACAAACAAAATTGTGCCTCTGTTTGCAGCAATATTTTTTGCAAACTTAACAGCCTCTTCGTACATTGGAAGCGTTTTTTCGAGGTTAATGATGTGGATTTTGTTGCGATGACCGTAAATATACGGAGCCATTTTTGGGGACCAAAAACGGGTTTGGTGACCAAAATGGCAACCAGCTTCTAACATTTGACGCATTGTCACTGACATAAATTTCTCCTAAGGGTTTAAACTAAAGTCAAATCCTGATTACGCTAAAAAGCGGCACCCTGGATGGTTTGACTTGTGATTCTTTGTTGAATAAGATACAACTCCTTCCAACAAAGTCTTAGCATTATAGTCTACTTTGAGCCATAATTCCAATATGAAATCTATTTTTAAGGAAGTAACCGACTTAAATGGCATGCGCCATGCCGGAAAATTAGCAAGCGAAGTGCTCGATTTTATTACGCCATTCATTAAAGAAGGTGTTACTACAGAGAAAATCGATCACTTATGCCATGAATATATGCGTGATGTGCAAAAAACGATTCCTGCACCACTTAATTATCAACCCCCAGGCTATCCTCCATTTCCAAAATCTATTTGCACATCTGTGAACGACGTTATTTGTCATGGAATCCCTGGTGAAAGACTTTTAAAATCCGGAGATATTGTCAATCTTGACATCACTGTGATTACTGAAGATGGCTATTTTGGTGATACAAGCCGAATGTTCTTAGTGGGTGATACCTCAATTATGGCAAACCGACTTTGCCAAATTACCTTCGAGTGCATGTGGTTGGGAATTGCTCAAGTAAAACCAGGTACTAGATTAGGTGATATTGGTCATGTTATACAAAACCACGCAGAAAAATCTGGCTATTCTGTAGTAAGAGAATATTGTGGCCACGGAATTGGTAAAGTATTCCACCAAGATCCTCAAATTTTGCATTATGGTAAAGCAGGTACAGGCGATATCTTGGTTGAAGGAATGACTTTTACTATCGAGCCAATGATTAATGCAGGACGAAGAGAAATTCGCACCATGCCTGATTTATGGACTGTAAAAACAAAAGATCGTAGTCTTTCAGCGCAATGGGAACATACTGTTCTAGTAACATCTACTGGTGTTGAAGTATTAACATTTTCTGAGAAATGCCCCCCGCCACCAGAAATTGTAAAGCCGATTTTTGGCGAAATATTTCCTCCCAAATCGTAAATAATGTATGAATTACTTTCTTGAACTTAAATCTTCTCTTTTTGAGCGTTTTTCTACAAATAGACAAGTACACCAACTAACTAAAGGTCTCAGCCAGGCAGCTGAGAAAGTTCTAGAAAGAGCATGGCAAGAATCTGGTCTAAGCGATATTCCCATTGAAAACATTCCTAGTCTGATAGCTGTTGGTGGTTTTGGTAGAAATGAATTATTTCCCTTCTCAGACGTTGACATCTTAATTCTGCTAAATACTTCAGTCGAAAACTCTAATCCAATTTTTAACGAAAAATTAGAAAAATTTATAACTTTATGTTGGGATTTAGGCTTAGAAATAGGATATTCAGTCAGGGACGTTAATGAGTGTATCGAGGAATCCAAAAAAGATGTAACTGTTAGAACCTCCCTCCTTGAAGCTAGATTTTTACTTGGGAATAAAAAACTTTTCACCACATTCCAAAAAAGATTCATTGCAGATTTAGATCCAAAGGCTTTTTTTCTTGAAAAACTTTTAGAATTACGACAACGTCATCAAAAGTATCAAGACACGCCCTATGCTCTTGAACCAAATGTAAAAGAAAGCCCAGGTGGGCTGAGAGACATTCAAGTAATTCTCTGGATGACCAGAGCTGCAAATTTCGGTCATACCTTTAAAGATCTTAATAAACGAGGAATTATTACCGGCCGTGAGGCATCCGAGTTAACTAAAAATCACAAGTTGTTACAAACAATAAGAGCACAAATTCATTTGATCAGTAATCGTCGTCAAGATCAACTTGCATTTGAAATTCAAACTCCTTTAGCAGAAAAATTTGGTTTAAAAAATACTCCAGATAAAAGAGCTAGTGAGCAAATTATGCGTCGCTATTATTGGGCTGCTAAAGCTGTGACGCAACTCAATGAAGTTTTAATCCAAAATATTGAAGCTTTACTATTTCCCAAAGAATCTCAAAACACGAGGCCAATCTCTGAGAACTTCATAGAACGTCAAGGTCAATTAGATATTATCGATCCCCTTTTATATACTAAAAAGACAGACCAAATTCTTGCTACATTTGTCGTTCTTGCAAATACTTCGGGCTTAACTGGACTTTCAACTCAAATTCTTCGTGCCTTGTACAACGCAAGAGAATTAATGGACTCTCGCTGGAGAAATGACCCAGTTAATCGCCGACAATTTATAGAAATTATCCAATCATCTAAAGGTGTATTTCGCTCCTTGAATATCATGAATCAAACAAGTGTTCTGGGTCGCTATCTTCCGCCTTTCCGAAAAATTGTAGGTCAGATGCAGCATGACTTGTTTCATGTATACACAGTAGATCAACATATACTTACAGTACTAAAAAATGTACGTCGTTTTTTTGTACCAGAACTATCACACGAGTTCCCTTTTTGTAGCGAACTTGCTGCTAATTTTGACAAGCCATGGCTCATAATTCTTGGAGCACTTTTTCATGATATTGCTAAAGGTAGAGGTGGGGATCACTCTGATCTTGGCAAAAAAGACGTTAAGTTATTCGCCTCTCAACACGGCTTAACCAAAGAAGATGCTGAACTTGTTACTTTTTTAGTTGCTCAACACCTTTCAATGAGCCATATCGCTCAAAAAATGGACGTTTCAGATCCTGAAGTCATTGAAATGTTTGCTAAAAAAGTGGGCGATGAAAGACATTTAACCGCACTATATCTTCTAACCGTTGCAGATATTAGAGGTACAAGCCCTAAAGTATGGAACGCCTGGAAAGGCAAGTTACTTGAAGACTTATATCGCTTAACTTTGAAGTATTTTGGTGGTGCTAAGTTTGATACAACTTCTCAATTGGAAATTCGCCAGCAAGATGCATTAGATCAATTAAGATTCCATGGACTTTCTGAGGATGCACATTTAAATCTTTGGAAACAATTTGATGTTGGCTTTTTCCTAAAACATGATTCAAACGACATTGCATGGATTACAAGACATCTTTATAAATCAGTTGACTCAACAGTTCCCGTTGTACAAGCAAGACTTTCACCCATTGGAGAGGGACTACAAGTTATTGTGTATATTAAGGATCAATCAGATCTATTTGCCAAAATTTGTTCGTATTTTGACCAAAATGGCTTTTCAATCCAAGATGCCATTATTCATACGACAAACCACGGATATGCTCTAGATACTTTCCAAGTGTCTTACTTGCAAAATATACAGGTATCTGAATACCGACCAATCATCCAAATGGTAGAGCATGGATTAACAACTAAATTGCTTGAGGAGACCCCACTTCCGAAGCCACAAAAAGGAAGAATTTCAAGACAGTCTAGAACCTTCCCAATGCAACCTAGAGTTACTCTAACCCCAGATGAAAAAGGCGATTTATTTATCCTATCTTTAACAGCTAACGATAGAGCTGGTCTTTTGTATGGAGTTTCCAAGGTACTTGCTGATCATCGGATTTCTCTTAAAAATGCAAAGATCAATACTTTGGGTGAGCGTGTAGAGGACATACTTTTACTTGATGGTGATAAGCTAAAACTCAACCCTAAATTACAAATTCAACTTGAAACAGAAATTATTGAAACACTTTCAGATTAAGACTGATTAAGTAAGTTCATTAACTCTTGCTCATCAATTACTCTAACTCCAAGTTCATTAGCTTTTTCTAATTTACTTCCAGAATCTGCACCAGCTAATAAAAAATCAGTCTTTTTAGAAACTGAACCTGCAACCTTAGCTCCAACTTTCTCCAACATCTCTTTTGCCTGATCTCTTGTCAAAGAAGGAAGAGTTCCAGTTAATACAACAGTTTTATTCTTAAAAAAACTTTCTTGCACCTCTTCCCTTTTCACCTCTTGAGGATTGATACCACAAGCCATTAATTGCTCAATGACTTCGCGATTATGTGGCTGTGACATAAAATTATGAATCGATTGAACAATGACTGGTCCAACATCATGTACTTTTAATAATTCATCTTCAGCAGCTGCCATAAATGCATCCATCGACCCAAAGTGATAAGCTAAATCTTTAGCAGTCGCCTCGCCCACATGCCTTATTCCTAAGGCAAAAATTAATCTAGCTAAAGTAGTATTTTTAGAGTTTTCAATAGATTCAAGTAAGTTTGATGCTAACTTATCACCCATTCTTTGTAAGCCAAGCAGCGAGCTAAAACCTAATTTGTATAAATCAGCTGGGTTTCTTATTAAATTTTCATTTACCAATTGTTCAACGATTTTCTCTCCTAAACCATCAATATTCATTGCCCTTCTATGAGCAAAATGAATAATCGATTGTAGTTTTTGAGCATTACAAAATAATCCACCAGTACATCTCGCTATCACTTCACCAGGAAGCTTTTCAATTTGAGACTGACAAATAGGACAATTTTTTGGCATTTGAAAAACCGGTAAATCAGCAATTCGCTTATCTTTTAAAGCCATCAAAACTTCAGGAATTACATCCCCAGCACGACGCACTACAACGATATCGCCTACACGAACGTCTTTACGAAGAACCTCATCCTCATTATGCAAGGTAGCGTTCGTTACTGTCACCCCTCCAACATTAACTGGTTCTAACCTTGCAACCGGTGTTATTGCTCCAGTTCTTCCTACTTGTACTTCGATAGCTAAGACTTTGGTATAAGCCTCTTGAGGAGGGAATTTATGTGCAATAGCAAATTTTGGTGCTCGAGAAACAAAACCTAATTTCTGTTGGTCTTCATAAGAATTAACCTTGTAAACTACACCATCAATATCAAAGGGTAAATTGTCTCTACTATTTAATATAGATTGAAAAAAAACTAATAAT
>DAIQPR010000213.1:0-1929 GCA_036787315.1 Polynucleobacter sp.
GTTCTGTCCCAATTGATTTATAAGAATCAAAATTCCCAAGCTCATGAAAAATCCTCATTTTATAAGCCTTCATGCCACACAAGGGATCGTAAATTCCGAAAAATATCATTGTATACCAACTAAATATATGTTCTGAAATACGCTGTTTTTTGCTTCGAATTCCGACAACAACATCTGCACCCTTTTCAATAGCTTCTAAAAATTGCTCAATCAATGATGGATTATGCTGGCCATCAGCATCAACAGTAATAACTATTGAGCATTCTAGTTCAGATGCTTTTAAAAACCCTGAATTTAGAGCACCGTCGTAGCCTCGATTCTTGGTATGCGATACAACTGTAGCACCACCTTTTAATGCTAATTCTGAAGTTGTATCTGTTGAAGCATCATCTACAACAATAACATTACCAAATGCTTTGGCAGATTTAACCACTTGCGCAATCGTTTTTGATTCATTAAACGCAGGAATTACAATTGCTATTCTAGATCTGTCCATGTAAGGTGCTCCCCCTTAAGGATGTTTCGCTTAAGCTTCTTACCAAGAACTTTATCCATCTCATACGGCGGAAATGCATCAGATGGACAAGGCCGTAGCATCTGTAAATCCTCTTTCTTTAAAATAGTGCCTATCATAGTGTCTGATAGCATTCGAATCGCACGACGTTGTAAAACAACTGTTTCTGCCTCATTAGACTCTACTTGCTTGATGCCATTACCCATAGCATTTTCAAGCTCACGGGTTCGGTCTACCATTTCACGCCATGAATTAAAATCCATTGAAAACGCATGGTCTGGTCCTTCGCGCTTTACATCATCAGTAAAATGTTTTTCAATCATTTTTGCACCTAAAGCAACTGCACCAAGAACCGTCGAATGGCCAGGTGTATGATCACTCAATCCAAGCACCAAATCTGGATACATTTCTCGATATACTTTTAATACATTTAGTTGAATATATTTAAAGTTGTCTAGACTAGCAGTGTAATTAGTATTACATTGCATTAAACAAAGCAATGGATTAATCTCTAAAGCTGCCACAACGGCGCGATGAACATCATCAACAGTAGATGCTCCCGAAGCCATAATGTATGGCTTGTTCTTCGATGCAATATAACGTACCATCTCCAGCCAAGTAATATCTCCAGAACCAATTTTATAAGCAGGCACAAATGGATCAATGTGGTCAACAATCTCGAGTGCGTAAGGGCTAGTGAAAAAAGCGATTCCAGCTTTATCACACGCTTCTTTTAAGATGGGCGTCCAACCTAAATCTACACTTGCATCTTGATACACTTCAAAAACTGATTTTTGCCAGGTTGCTTGGTGTGAGTGCCTACCACCAAGGGACTTAAAACCAATATCACTAACAATGGTTCCTGCGGTGAAGTGTTGAAATTTTGCTGCATCTGCGCCAGCTTCTGCGGCTAAGGCAATCAAATCCTTCGCTCTTTCGATATCCCCGTCATGGTTTGCCGCAATATCAGCAATAAAATATGTTGAATATCCCCGTCCAATTTTTTTTTGATTAATTTCAAATACTTGATTAGGTGTTTTCATGATACTCCTTGGCAATACTCTCAATTTGGTCAATTAATTTTGGAAGTTGAATACCTAAAACATTTTCAAACTTCGAACTATCCATTCTCATGTCTTTGGGCCTATATGCCTTCAAAAAAGTAGCTTCGTTAGTATTAATTTTTTTCATAGTAGCAGTTGGTAATCCTAAGCATTCTGCAAATGCAAAATCAAAATCAGCTTTACTCATGCCTTGATGAGAGCCTAAATTAAATATACCTAGAGGTTTTTTCTCAATGACAAGATTGATCATTTCTGAGAGTGTTGTCATCGAAAGAGGGCTAAAAAAAACATCTTGAAGAACTTGAACTTGTTTACCATTTACCAATGAGTTATAAACCCAATCAGTCAAGC
>DAIQPR010000213.1:1939-3149 GCA_036787315.1 Polynucleobacter sp.
ACTTTACTACGCCCCACAAAATTTGTCCTCAATATGGTGCAAGGTATTCTTAAAGCGGCTAATTCACTTGCATACTTCGAAAATGCATAGTTATTGGTTAAAGTAACTTGATCTTCCTTATGCTCGTAGTGACCATCATAGACTTGATCCGTTGATATCTGGATAAGATGAGTATCAGAATTTCGATTGACTACCCAGCTCACAAGATTCTCAACAGTTTTAGTATTAATCAAATAGGCTTCATTAGCATAGTCTTGACAACGCTCAACGCTAGTCAAGCCAACCAAATTAATAATTACTTTAGGCTGAACCTTGTCGAGTAAATTCAACGTCTCTTCTTGATAAGTTAAATCTGCCTGAAAATCTGAATGAGCTCCCCTAGAATGTGTTACAACACTCTCGTATGTTGAGAGCAGTTTTGGAGTCAGTGTAGTGCCTAGAAGTCCTGATGCACCGGTAATTAAAATCATTTTTGTACCAACTCTAAATTCGCTTTAAATAAACGCTCTGCACGAATCCAATCATCTTCAGTATCAATATCAATTACTCGCCAATTTGGTATAGGCATCCCCAATCCTTCCGTATGCATTTTTTTATGAGCTAACCATGATGCCGACTTTCCCCAATAGAACTGCCCCGCATCATGGTAGGTTTTTTCTAAATCTTGCGTACGTGTTAACTCATACTCTGGACTTAATAGTTTCATGCTTCCATCCTCTAATCGGCTCATTGCCCGTTGAATGGGGTGAGCATATTCTGTAACAGGATATACAAAATCGACATCTCGAGTAGACATCAACTTATAAGCATCTATTATATCTTTTGCTAATAAATTTGGGGCACATGGGTAAATACAGCATGCGAAATCAATTTTTCTTCCAGAATCAATAAAGAATTGAACAGCATGCGCAATAACAGGTACGGTTGGAGTAAAGTCATCAGATAAATCATTTGGTCTTATAAAAGGTGTTTGCGCACCATATTCTCTAGCAATACTCGCAATTTCATGATCATCGGTCGATACAACAACTTGATCAAATAGATGTGAAGCTTTTGCAACACCAATTGACCAGGCAATCATGGGTTTTCCACAGAAATCCTTGACATTCTTTCTCAAGATTCTTTTGCTTCCACCGCGCGCAGGTATAACTGCTATTTTCATAAATCAGCAAACTCTTTATTTTTGTTGTAACCGAAGTTACTCTTATAA
>DAIQPR010000048.1:0-13951 GCA_036787315.1 Polynucleobacter sp.
CTCTTGACCTACACCAGCTGGTAAAGGTGACGGATACAAACCATTTCTAAAATATATATCTAAAAAATTAACGCCAATCGCATGATGACGAATCAAAACCTCTCCAGGACCGGGCTCACCTAACTCTACGTCAAGATACTCCAATACTTCAGCACCTCCCGTTTTAGCCATTCTGATTGCTTTTACTGTATTTGTTGACATTAAATATCTCCTTTTTTGGTTTTGCTTTAAAAATTGCCTAAAATTAACATATTACACAATTAATAAAAAAGTTTATTTGAAAGGAAAATTATGGCCGGTCATTCTAAATGGGCCAATATTCAACACCGCAAAGGTCGTCAAGACGAAAAAAGAGGTAAGGTCTGGACTAAGATTATTCGCGAAGTGACTGTTGCTGCAAAACTCGGCGGTGGGGATATCAGCAATAACCCTCGTCTAAGGTTGGCTATCGATAAAGCAAAAGATGCCAATATGCCTAATGAAAACGTTACACGGGCTATTCAAAAAGGAACGGGCTCCCTAGAAGGCGTGAATTATGAAGAAATTCGCTATGAGGGTTATGGCCCCGGAGGAGTCGCTGTAATGGTGGACTGCCTTACCGATAACAAAACCAGAACTGTGGCCGAAATCAGACATGCTTTTTCGAAGAATGGTGGAAACTTGGGCACCGATGGATGCGTCTCTTACCTTTTTATGCATTGTGGCCAACTCATGTTCTCTCCAACAGTCGATGAAAATCAATTAATGGACGCAGCCCTTGAAGTCGGGGCAGATGATGTGATTATTCATGAGGACGGATCTAAAGAGGTAATTACTCCTCCCGCAGATTTTTCAAAAATAAAAGATGATTTAGCCCAAGCTGGCTTGCAAGCTGAATTCGGTGAAGTTACTATGCGTCCTGAGACTGAGGTGGAACTGCAAACTGAAGCTGCAAGCACGATGCAGAAGCTTCTTGATGCTCTAGAGAATCTAGATGATGTACAAAATGTATATTCCAATGCAAGTTTTGATGAGTAATTAGGGAAATAATGAAAATATTAGTCGTAGGTTCAGGTGGCAGAGAACATGCTCTAGCATGGAAAATCGCTCAATCCCCAAAAGTACAAATGGTATTTGTTGCTCCCGGAAATGGTGGCACTCCAGTGGAGTCAAAACATCTCCATGGAATTACAAATGTTCCCGTCACAGATATTCATGCTTTGGCACAGTTTGCAATTGATGAGAATATCGCTTACACGGTGGTTGGTCCAGAGAAGCCACTTTCCGAAGGTATTGTGGATGTTTTTCGTGCAAAAGGATTAAAAGTATTCGGACCTACCCAAAAAGCTGCCCAACTTGAATCATCTAAAGATTTTGCAAAATCTTTTATGAAACGTCACGGTATTCCAACCGCAGACTACGAAACCTTTCATGATGTCCACGCAGCACATGCTTATATCGATCAAAAAGGCGCTCCCATTGT
Organism: Polynucleobacter sp.; assembly: GCA_036787315.1. Classification (GTDB taxonomy): domain Bacteria; phylum Pseudomonadota; class Gammaproteobacteria; order Burkholderiales; family Burkholderiaceae; genus Polynucleobacter. The sequence continues at coordinate 1,463 of DAIQPR010000048.1, forward strand.
TATCAAAGCAGATGGTTTGGCTGCTGGTAAGGGAGTCGTTGTTGCAATGACACTGGATGAAGCTCACCAAGCTGTAGATATGATGCTCAGCGACAATAAGTTGGGTGATGCTGGAGCAAGAGTTGTTATCGAGGAATTCTTAGTTGGCGAAGAAGCAAGTTTCATTGTTATGGTGGATGGGGTTAACATCCTACCCTTAGCTACTAGCCAAGATCATAAGCGCTTACTCGACCATGATCAGGGACCTAATACTGGTGGTATGGGAGCATACTCTCCTGCTCCAGTTGTAACTCCTGAGATCTATGCAAAAGTACTCAGACAAATTATCAAACCTACCGTTCAAGGAATGGCAAAAGATGGAATTCCCTTCACTGGATTTCTATACGCAGGATTGATGATCAGCCCTAATAAGGAAGTTAAAACACTAGAATTTAATTGCAGAATGGGTGACCCTGAAACACAACCTATTATGGCTCGCTTAAAGTCAGATTTTGTGGATGTATTGATTCATGCTGAAAACCAAACACTTGATGAAGTCGATTTAGACTGGGATTCAAGAGTTGCTTTGGGAGTTGTAATGGCTGCATACAACTACCCTAACACCCCAAGAGCCGGGGATGAAATCACAGGAATTCCGCAAGAAACTGAACATCATGTGGTATTTCATGCGGGAACAAGCTATAAAGATGGTAAGCTTGTAACTAATGGGGGACGAGTGCTTTGTGTTGTGGGTCTTGATGGCAATGTAAAAGGTGCACAGACTCGAGCATACGAGGCACTTAAGTCTATACAATTTAATGGCGCTCAATATAGAACTGATATTGGCCACCTAGCTATAAAAACAAAATGACGTCAATAGATACAAATGAACTAAAAAGTTTTTTTTGGGGCTTGCAAGATTACATTACTCAATCCTTTGAAGTGCTTGATGATCGCCGTTTTTTAAGTGACGAGTGGACAAAGCCATCTGATAGCCCACTTCAAGGCTACGGCAGAACAATGATCATTGAAGATGGTAAATTTTTCGAACGTGGCGGCGTAGCTTTCTCTCATGTAACCGGTAAACATTTACCCCCATCCGCTACTGCAATGAGGCCAGAGATTGCTGGCGGAAGTTTTGAGGCAATGGGAGTATCTTTAGTTTTTCATCCAAGAAATCCCAATGTCCCAACTGTACATATGAATGTTCGATGCTTAGTTGCTCAAAAAGAAGGCATCGACCCTGTATGGTGGTTCGGAGGCGGTATGGACCTTACCCCCTATTACGCAAATATTGAAGACTGTAAGTTTTTCCATCAAACATGTAAAGATGCATTAGATACTTTTGATAGTAAGTACTACCCAAAATTTAAAAAAACTTGCGATGAGTATTTTTTCTTGCCCCATCGTCAAGAGCCTAGAGGAATTGGCGGAATCTTTTTTGATGACTTTAGCGAACTAGGTTTTGAAAAAAGCTTTGCAATGACCCAGTCAGTTGGTAGGGCATTGGTCGATGCTTATTTACCGATTGCGAAAAAAAATAAAGACCTTTCCTACACGCCTGAACAAAAAGAATTCCAGGAGTATCGCCGTGGTCGATATGTTGAATTTAACCTTGTGTATGATCGTGGAACACATTTTGGTCTTCAATCAGGCGGTCGCGCCGAATCAATATTGATGTCTATGCCTCGCTTTGCACGTTGGGAATATCAACGTACTTTTGCTCCAAATACTCCCGAATTTGAATTAACTGATTTTTATTTAAAGCCACGTGATTGGCTTAACTCATGATTGGGATTTTTGGTGGAACTTTTGATCCTCCTCATTGGGGTCATGTAAAGTTAGCGCAAAATTTCATTGAGTTACTTCGACTCGATGAGTTGTTGTGGCTTCCTGCAGGACAACCATGGCAGAAAAGCACACAGATTACCCCTGCAATACAACGTTACGAACTCACACTTGCCGCTGTTGAGGATTTGAAAACATTACTCTTTGATTCCGACAATAAAACGCATGTGGGTGTAAGCAGAATAGAACTTGATCGCCAAGGCCCAAGCTACACAATTGATACTGCTAAGAAACTAAGAGAGTTATATGGCGCTAATCAATCGATTGTTTGGCTCATGGGTGCTGATACCTATCAAAACATGCCAACCTGGAATGATTGGCAACATTTGCCTGATTATTTACACCTCGCAGTCGCCAGCCGTAAATTATCTCCAAGCGCAGCACATGCCAAATTAGACCCAGATCACCCGCAAACTATTCTAGAAATGATCGATATTTTTGATCAACGTATTACTGATAACGTGAATGATTTAAAATACATACCTAATGGAAAAGTATTTTTTGATGAGCATTTTCATGTCGATTTGTCCTCTACTTACTTAAGAGAACAATTCAATCAACTTGCAACACGCTCTGAATTAGCTGAATCTCTATCTCCACAAGTGTTAGACTACATCGAATTAAAGCAACTTTATCAACCACAAGATTCAACCCTGTAATAAGGAAATATTTTTACGCATGGAATTAAGAAAATTACAACGTATTGTGATTGATGCACTTGAAGATGTAAAAGCAGTCGATATTCGTGTGTTTGACACCTCTAAGATGACAGATTTATTCGATCGCGTCATCATCACAACCGGTAATAGCAATCGTCAAACCAGGGCTTTAGCTTTCTCTGTCAGTACTAGTGTTAAAGAAAAAGGTGGTGAAGTTATCTCCATCGAGGGACTTGATACTGGAGAATGGGTTCTGGTTGATTGTGGCGATATTGTTGTCCACATTCTTCAACCAGCCATTAGAGCCTACTACCAACTGGAAGGCATGTGGGGTGGCAAACCAGTCAGAGTGAAATTAAATACTCAGAAGGGTCCAACAAGCGGCCCAATGAACTTTAGTGATGACCTGGATGATGAATGAAGCTTTATGTCTTAGCAATTGGTCACAAAATGCCCAATTGGGTAGATGTTGCTATCCATGACTTTATAAAAAGAATGCCCAAAGATGCTCCTATCATCATCAAGGAGCTCAAACCAGATCTTAATCCCGCTAAAGAAGCCATCAAGTTACTTGAGCAAATCCCTAAAAATAGTTACGTTATTGCACTTGATGAACGTGGGAAAGATCTTACTACCGTCAAAATGTCAGATCATTTTTCACAGTGGCAACAATTAGGTAAAGATATTTACTTTATCATTGGGGGAGCGGATGGACTTGATCCAAGTATTAAAAATATCAGCCAGGATCTTTGGCGACTTTCTAGCTTAACTCTTCCTCACGCTTTTGCACGACTTCTATTAGTGGAACAACTCTATCGCTCCTGGACTATCCTGCAAAACCATCCTTACCACCGTGAATAAAATGTTATATCTCGCCTCTCAAAGTCCTAGAAGACAAGCCATTTTGAAAGATTTAAATGTTCATTTTTCATTACTGCTGCCTAAACCAAATGAGGATGCAGAAGCGCTTGAGGAGGTAATCCCACATGAACCTCCAAAGGATTATGTCCTTCGAGTTACCCTATTAAAACTTGCCGCAGCTGTAAAACGTCTGCATCAACAGAAATTAGATTGGCATCCAATCTTGTGTGCTGATACGACCGTGAGTATTCAAAAAAATGGTGAAGATATGATTTTGGGTAAACCACAAGATGGTCAAGATGCTTTTAAAATGCTTAGCTTATTAAATAATCAATGTCATGAAGTTTATACAGCAATTGCTATGCAAATCTACCCAGACCAAGCACCAGAATATTTAATTAATACATCTAAAGTTTATTTTGCGAATAACCCAGAAAATAAATTAAAAGCATACGTGACTACTCAAGAACCCATGGGGAAAGCTGGCTCTTATGCCATCCAAGGAATTGGGAGCGCTCTGATTGAAAAAATTGAGGGTAGCCACAGTGGCATTATAGGTTTACCCATATTTGAAACATGCCAGCTCTTGGAAAAGGCGAAAATTGCGTATATTCTATATCCATGAACGAAGAAATCTTAATCAACTTTACTCCCCAAGAAACAAGAGTTGCAATTATTCAACAAGGTGCAGTTCAAGAACTTTTAATTGAACGATCCCAAAATCGCGGTATTCTTGGCAATATCTATTTAGGTAAAGTCATACGTGTCTTGCCTGGTATGCAATCAGCTTTTGTTGATATTGGTCTTGAAAAATCTGGATTTATCCATGTTGCAGACATTTATAACCCGAATGACTTACCCATTGAAAAATTAGTTTTTAGTGGGCAAACAATACTTGTTCAAGTGTTAAAAGATCCTCTAGGAACTAAAGGAGCAAGATTAACAACCCATATCAGTATTGCAGGGCGTAATTTAGTCTATTTACCCTTGGATGAAAAAAATGGGCAAATAGGTATTTCACAACGCATTACTCAGGAAGATGATCGAGATAATTTAAAGAATCGTCTGCGCCCGATGCTGCCTCAAGACTTAAAAGGATGTGTCATTGTTAGAACCAGCGCTGAAGAAGCTGGTGACGCTGAACTACAGCAGGACTTGGAGTATTTGCTATTAATTTGGTCCAATATTCATCAACAAACTTTACGTCAACCAACTCCATCCAAAATTTACGAAGAACTAAATTTAATGGAACGGGTGATGCGCGACATCGCTGAAGAGTCTACAACGATTATTCGAATAGACTCTGCTGAGAACTGCGGAAAACTACAAGCATTTGCTGCAAAGTTTATGCCAAAGTTAGAGAACAAGATTCAACTGTATCGTGGTGAGCGGCCATTGTTTGATTTATACGATATCGAGAATGAAATCGCCCTCGCCCTCAATCGTAGAGTTGACCTTAATTCAGGTGGTTACTTGATGATTGACCAAACTGAATCTATGACAACGATTGATGTCAATACTGGAAGCTATATTGGTGCTAAGACTTTTGTTGATACGATTTATAAAACAAATTTAGAAGCTGCAAAGGCTATTGCTCGGCAATTACGTCTTCGTAATCTAGGAGGCATTATTATTGTCGATTTTATCGATATGCACATTACAGAGCATCAGACTGCTGTACTTGCTGAACTTTGTAAAAGTCTTGAACTAGATAGGATGAAAACTACCGTAAACCAGTTTTCAAACTTAGGCCTTGTAGAAATGACTCGGAAAAGAACACGTGAATCCCTAGCGCATCAACTGTGTGAGCCTTGTCCTACTTGTGGTGGTAAAGGCGAAATTAAAACAGCGCAAACGATTTGTTACGATATTCTGCGTGAAATAGTTCGAGAGCATCGTCAATTTAATCCAAAAGAATTTCGTATTGTTGCCTCTCCAGATGTCATTGACTTGTTCCTAGAAGAACAACATCAATACCTAGCTGAACTTGGTGAATTTATTGGCAAGCCCATTCGACTTCGCTCAGAGACTACATTTTCACAAGAACATTACGATATCGTTTTACTCTAAACTCTTGTCGAAAACTGCAAGCGGTGCAAGCTAGAGTAAAGCCCACCAAGCTCAATTAACTCAGCATGTGATCCAATCTCAACAATTCTGCCATGCTCTAAAACCACAATTCTGTCAGCATTCTCAATAGTTGATAATCGATGCGCAATCACTAAAGTTGTTCGGCCTTGCATTAATCTCTCTAAAGCTTCTTGAACTAGTCTCTCTGATTCAGAGTCTAATGCAGAAGTTGCCTCGTCTAAAATTAGAATTGGCGCATTTTTATAAATAGCCCTTGCAATCGCTAATCTTTGTCTCTGACCACCTGAAAGTCGATTCCCATTATCACCAATTACAGTATCAATACCCTCTGGCAAATTACGGATCATATCCGTTAGATTAGCCGCAGCGATCGCTTCAGCAACTTTTACTCTATCAATATCTTCATGATGAACAACGCCGTATGCAACGTTAGAAGCAATTGTGTCATTGAATAAAATAACATCTTGACTCACAAATCCAATTTGAGAACGCAAATCAGTCAATTTGTATGATTGAATTAAATTGCCATCTAACAATATTTGACCTTTTGTCGGCGCATAAAATCTTGGCAATAAATTGACTAGAGTTGTTTTACCGCTTCCCGAGGGTCCAACAAACGCAATAACCTCTCCAGGTACTATCTTAAAGTTGATATCGCGAAGCACCTCACGTTGACTCTCTAAACTATCTTGAGAAACCTGCTGATAAGAAAAACTTACATCATCAAATTGAATTTCACCCTTTGCCAATTTAAGAGGCTTTGCTTGTTCATCATCCACTTGCTTTTCAAGAGGTTGATCAATCAGTCCAAAAATCATTTCAGCTGCAATCAAACCTCGTTGTAAAGGTTGATTGATATCTGCCAAGTGTTTCAGAGGAGAAATGATTAACATCATGGCCGTTACAAATGCAGCAAATTCTCCAACAGTTGTGCCTCCCGTAGAGGATTGCAAAATGGCGATTAATAAAACGCCAGATAGGGCTATGGAGGCAACAATTTGCGTAATAGGTTGATTTAAACCACCTGCAATAGAGGCGCGTATTGCAAATTTTCTAAGCTTTGTAGCCATCTCATAAAAGCGGTGCATCTCATACGCTTGACCATTATTGAGTTTTACAACTTTATGGCCAGCACTAGCCTCTTCTACTACGTATGCTAATTGACTTGTATAGTGCTGTTGGTCACGCCCTAAAGATCGTAATCGTTTATTGATACGACTGATCGTATAACCAATAATAGGAAATATCACCATCACCACCAAAGTGAGGTGCCAATTTAAATAGAAGAGATAACACAATAGTCCGATGACCGTTAATGAATCACGTACTAAATTGATTGCCACGCTACTTAAAATACTCAACACATTATTGACTTCAAAAACTACTGTATTAATTAAATTAGCAGCCGTGCTTTGTTGAAAAAATTCAGTTGGTGCTCTGAGTAATCGAGAAAACATTTGCTCACGCAAAATGAGTAAGACTTCATTAATAACGCGATTTAACCAATAGTTTGATAAAAATTGGGCAGCACCACGAACAAAGGCTAACCCAACTAAAAAAAGTGGAACTTGCCATAACTTGTCATTCAAACCGCCTGTAAAGCCCCTATCTAGGAGTGGCTTCATTAATGCAGGAATCGAGGTTTCGGTAGCAGCAACAACTGCCATCGCTAACAAAGCCAATATAATCATTGACTTGTGTGGCTTCAAATAAGATAAAACACGTAAAAAAACTTGATGGTTAGGTAGCTTCATATACTGAATTATGCCAATCTTCTGTCTCAAAGACATCAATTTACTAAAAATTAGTGAATCTAGATAAAATCAGATATCCATGAAGAAATATCAATTCAACAAAATACTTATTATTGCCACTAGGCAAATTGGCGATACTTTAATTACAACGCCATTAATTGAAAGAGCCCATACCCTCTGGCCTAATGCAAAAATTGATTTTTTAGGCTTCTCAAATGCTGTCGACATTCTAAAAGGCAATCCTTATCTCAATGAGATTATCGGAACGAGTAAAAAACCTAGTAAGAAAGAATACTTTCAAATACTAAAAAAACTATGGTCGCAATACGATCTTGCCATCATCACACAGCCTAGCGATAGAGCATATTTATATGGCCTTATATCAGCATCTAAAAGAGTTGGCGTTTGCCACCCGGGCAAAGAAGATCATGGCTGGAAAAAATGGATCACTATGCATCAAGTTCCAATCGATTATTTTTCACAACATGTTGTGATTGAGAAACTAAAGCTATTAGACCCATTTATTGAATCAACTGATGTAAGCCAAACCATCAATATCCAAGCACCTACCTTTGCTTCACTTCCCGTCGAACTCCAAGATATCTCCAAAAAATATGTAGTCATTCATCCAAGTCCGCTTAATGCTTATAAATGTTGGCCTATATCCTCTTGGGTAAAACTGATTGAATACTTTATCCAAGAAAATCTTGTAGTAGTGATTAGCGGAGGTCCTGATAAAACCGATCAACTTCTTGTACAAAATATTTTGCAAGAACTCAATCCCAATTTAGAGCAAATGATTTTGAATTTTACGGGTAAGCTAAGTTTTAGCGAGTTAGCCCAAGTGCTTCATCATGCCCTTGCTTATGTTGGCGTCGATACAGCAATCACACACCTTGCGGCTTCATGTGACACACCAACCATAGCACTTTTTGGACCAACACCTCCGACCAATTTTGGTCCTTGGCCAAATGGTCATGCACAATTGCAACCTTATGCATTACGTGCACCCAAACAAACAGTTCGAAATGTCACCATTCTTCAAGGACCCGGGGATTGTGTACCATGCAGAAAAGCTGGTTGTGATGACACAGCTAATAGCCGGAGTATTTGTTTAGAAGAACTTAGTCCTGAAAGCGTTATTTCAGCATTTACTGAACTACCAAAGATGGCTTAAGCCGTTGGTAGATATTTAACTTCAAGAACAGATTTAATACCTAATTGATGCAATAGATTACTAAATCCTTGAATGCTTCTATCGTCAGGATAAATACTCCAGTTCTCAGGAAACTGAATCTGACATTTACCTACATCAGAAATAACATCCGCTGTCATAGGTAAACTCAATAATTGTGGATTGTCCCCCTGAGCATTTCGGTTAGCACGATGCTCATTTAAGTAGATCTGTGCCTTTTCTTTAAAAACTGGTAAATTAATTTTGGTCGTCATTTCAAAATGTAAACTTTTCGCATACCTTACTCGCGCTGTTGCCATATTCATGGCGGCAACTAGAGAATGTCGTACGCTCCCGGAAAAGTTTTCTGTAGATGGCTGAACCTTTGTGATCACTTTAGCAATTAATAATTCATCTTCAATAAAGCAGTTACGATAGTTTTCGTATACGTCCTCGTATGCAACCAACTCAATTTGACCAGTTCCATCATCAAGGACGATGTTGGTCATCACGCCACCACTATTGGTCTTCTTTGTCCTCTGAGAAATAATAATTCCAGCTACTAATTTTTCACCACTTTTTTGTGAAAGCTTATTAATTGGAATACGCACAATTTGTCTGACTTCAGATGCATACACATCAAATAAATGTCCAGATAGACAAAAACCTAACGCAGCTTTTTCTTCTTGTAAGCGCGTTTTTTTCATCCACGGAGCTGTTTGTACGTACTCAGGTTCCGAACCATCTTCCTCACCCGGCATCGCAAATAAACTAGATTGATGCGCATTTACTAATGCTTGCTCCCCCGCTTGCATGGCATTCGGCAATGAAGCTAATAACATTGCTCGTCCTTCAACACCATCAGGAGCAATAGAATCAAATGCCCCTGCACGAATCAATGCTTCAATCGCTCGTCGATTGACAAGCCTTCGGTCTACTCGTTGACAAAAATCAAATAAATGAACAAACGGTTTTTCTTCTCGTATTCGAATAATCTCATTAATTGCATTTTCACCAGTTCCCCTAACCGCACCCAAACCATATTTGATAGTTTGGGCTTTATCAGACTGTGATTGATCAGATTTTTTTACTGGAATAAATCGATACTCTCCAGTATTAATGTCAGGAGAAAGAATATCTATATTATTTGATATTGCATCCTCAAATAATATTTTGACTTTATCTGTATCATCCATTGCCAAAGATAAGTTGGCTGCTATAAATTCCGCAGGATAATGGGCTTTTAACCAAGCAGTTTGATAGGCCAATACCGCATAAGCTGCAGCATGTGATTTATTAAATCCATAGCCTGCAAAAGCTTCCATATTTTTAAAAATATCTTCCGCTTTTTCTTTGGTTAGACCATTTTTAATGGCGCCCTCAGCAAATATTTGGCTTTGAATCGCCATCTCTTCAGGCTTCTTCTTACCCATAGCACGACGGAGTAAGTCAGCACCTCCCAAAGAGTACCCTCCAACAATCTGAGCCATTTGCATCACTTGCTCTTGATAAACCATGATGCCGTATGTTTCTTCTAAAACTGGTATGACCCTTTCATCAGGATAAATAACTTCTTGGCGCTGATGTTTACGAGCAATGTAGTCTGGAATAAGGTCCATAGGTCCAGGACGATATAGCGCAACCAAGGCAATAATGTCTTCAAAACGGTCAGGCTTGGCATCCTTCAACATGTTTTGCATGCCACGACTTTCTAACTGAAAAATCGCAACTGTATTGGCAGACTTCAATATGTCAAACGCCATAGGATCATCTAGCGGAATATCCTCAAGCGCCCAGTTGCGCATATTCTCATACAACTGATGGATATATTTTTTTGTTAAATCCAATATGGTAAGTGTTGTTAAGCCTAAAAAGTCAAATTTAACAAGGCCAACAGCCTCCACATCGTCTTTGTCGAATTGACTAACAATTCCAGAGTTTTGATCATCTTTACCAGACTGAGAATATAAAGGACAAAAATCCGTTAATTGACCAGGCGCAATTAATACACCACCAGCATGCATTCCAACGTTTCTAGTTATACCCTCTAGCTGAATCGCCTGCTCAATCAAGGTTTTTGCTTCTTCATTATTTTGATAAAGATCATCTAATTCTGGTGTGCTATCTATAGCACTTTGAATTGTGACCACAGCACCAGGTTTTACTTCAATTAGCTTAGATATTCCATCAACAAATCCATAGGGCTGCTGAAGAGCCCTTCCGACGTCTTTAATCGCTCCTTTTGCTGCCATTGTGCCAAAAGTGGCAATTTGGCTCACAGCTTGTTGACCGTATTTCTCTTTTACATACTGAATAACCCTGTCACGTCCCAACTGGCAAAAATCAATATCAAAGTCGGGCATGGAAACCCTCTCTGGATTTAAAAATCTTTCAAAAAGCAAGTTGTATCGCAATGGATCTAGATCAGTAATTCCAAGAGAGTAAGCCACTAAAGATCCTGCCCCAGATCCCCTTCCGGGACCAACTGGAACTCCATTATTCTTTGCCCAAGAAATAAAATCAGCAACAATCAAAAAGTACCCTGGAAATCCCATTTGAATAATCGTTTTGATTTCAAAATCTAATCTACTGACATACCTAGGCTTTTCAGCTATTCGCATCTGCTCATCTGGATACAAATATTTAAGACGTCCCTCTAAGCCTTCAAATGCTTGTTTTTCCAAAAACTGCTCTAATGTCAGTCCATCAGGCGTTGGAAAATTGGGTAGTTTAGGCTTACCCAGTTCCAAAGATAAATTACAACGCTTGGCAATTTCTACAGAATTTGCAAGTGCGCTTGGAATATCGGCAAACAACTCTGCCATTTGATCAGCACTTTTAAAGTACTGCTCCTGTGTAAAACGGACAACTCTTTTTGGATTACCTAATTGATCACCATCAGCTACACATACTCTAATTTCGTGAGAGCGAAAATCATCAGCTTGCATAAACTGCACTGGATGTGTCGCAACCAAAGGAATTTTTAATTGACTTGCCAATTGAGCAGCCAAGTGAATATATTTTTCTTCTTGGTCTTGGCCTACTCTTTGAATCTCAATATAGAAATTATTCGGGAAAAGTTTTTGCCAAAAAGTCGCGCACTCCTTAGCAATCTTTAACTGATCATTTAATAAAGCTTGCCCTATATCTCCTTGTATTGCACCAGACAAAAGGATTAATCCTTCAGAAAGTTGAAATGGTTCTTGTTGCGCTAGGGTAGAGGTGCTATTCATATCAAACCAACTCGGATGAATTTCAGGTCTACCTAGATTTTGATTTTCAATAGTTGCTTTTGATAAAAGCTCACAAAGATTTAAATATCCCCGAGTATTTTTTACCAAAAGTAATGCTCTAAATGGCTTGTTGGTTTGTTCTGAATTACTAATCCAAACATCTGCTCCAGCTATAGGCTTTATACCTGCAGATCTTGCTTTTGAGTAAAATTTAATGAAGCCAAATAAATTCATGAGGTCAGTTATTGCAAGTGCCCCCATTTGATCAGCGACAGCTTTTCCGATGGCATCTTCTAAACGAACAATTCCATCAACAATGGAATATTCAGAATGAAGACGTAAGTGAATGTATTTTGGACTTGGCATAAATTCTATTTTAACGATGTTGAGATCATCTTATCGCGGTCGATTCGCCCCCTCTCCTACCGGGCTTTTACATGCTGGTTCTCTTGTGACGGCATTAGCAAGCTGGTTAGATGCAAAAGCCGCAAATGGTACATGGTTAATCCGAATTGAGGACCTAGATACCCCTAGAATTGATCCTCAAGCTTCAGAGGGAATTTTGCAGCAATTAGCCTTATTTGGCATGAAAAGTGATGAAAAAGTCATTTTTCAATCACAAAGAACTTCTGCTTATGAAAATGCACTGGAAAAACTAAACCAATCTAAATTGTTATATGTTTGCAAGTGCTCACGAAAGAAAATTGCAGAGTATAGATCTGACACCCTCTCCCCAGGTTCTGAAATGATCTACCCTGGTTTTTGTCGCCCAACTTTAAATACTTTATGTAATTTATCAAATCGATCCGGTGCAATTAGAGTCAAAATTCCTGAAAACACAATTATTCAAAAACAACAAATTAATCAAGAGGTTGGGGATTTTGTGCTTG
>DAIQPR010000049.1:0-13921 GCA_036787315.1 Polynucleobacter sp.
AAAAGAGGCTTTCCCTAGTAACTCAGAAATTGATCAATTAGAGAAATTTGCTTTTCAGCAAAGAGCCGAGGCGCATGCTAAGGCAGTAGCTAGTTTCGGGGGGCGTGCCTATTCAGTGAAATTAATTTCTTTTGCTGAAGCAGTCATGAGTTTACATACTCATCCGGAAGTTAAAAATCGTCAGAAGATGGTTTTAGATAGTCAAAATACTCCAGAGCCTATTGTTGAAGAAGATACCCAACAGTTCGCCACTAGACTATTGAAAAGAAGACATCGCCGCTTTATGAGAGAGGTTTTAGTCCCTAACCGCAATTTAGAGGAAAGTCATCTTTTACGATTAGATCTTAAAAAATTAAGATATTCATTTGATTTCTTTATGGAGCTTTACCCGAAAAAACGCATATCTAGATATATGAAATCTTTAGCAAGAGCTCAAGAATTACTAGGACAAATGAATGATTTAGCCACAGCGGAAACGCTTCTTTCTTCAAGAAATCTTGGGCAAATTGATATTGCACAGGCATGGATAATGGGGCGTCAAAGTGGTTATCTATCCATGATGCCTAAAGTCTTAGATGGTTTAACGGATATAAAAGCTCCTTGGAAAGCCTAGAAGATATTTTTTCTTAGAAGTGGCAAAATATCTTCATATAACGGAGACATATGAGGATTAATTTCAAATTCCTACAAGTAATGATTGCATGTTCTTGCTTTGCGAGTACTTTTGCCAATTCACAAGTGCATGAATCCAATTCAATAAATAAAGGTTTTGAGATTATTTTTAATCGAAGCCTGGGCAATTGCGTAACTTGTCACACTATAAAGAACCCCAATATTTCGTTCAATATTCAAGAAGTACAGGGTAATTTCGCCCCAGATTTGAGTTACGTTGGAGATAAATATTCTCGTCCAGTTCTAACGCAGTGGGTAACGGATGCTAGGCAAATGCGTCCGCAGACATTAATGCCACCTTATGGTAGTCTTAATGATATTGTTTTGCCAAATCAAAATAAAACTTTATTAACGAATGAGCAAATTGCACTAGTAGTTGAAGCATTACTGACATTAAAAAATAAGCCATGAGACCTAACTTATCAAGAAGATTACTGTTGCTTCATACATCATGGTTATCCATGGCAACATTTTTCTCTAAAGATGTTTTTTCACAATCTAATGTTGATTCGTATAGTCAAAAACATTTAAAAAATTTAAATTTAAAAAGTGAGGGAATCACGATTGAGATTCCTCCACTAGCGGATACTGGAAATTCGATTCCTATGAGTATTCAGATTCAACCAACTTCATCCGCAAAGGTTCAATCATTTGAAATTATTGCTCCGGAAAATCCTAATCAAATGGTTTTAAGAGTGACCTTACCCAATCCGCAAAAAAAATTGAAGATGGCTACTAGAATTCGATTAGCCTTGAGTCAAGATGTTTGGGTTGTTGCAAAATTAGATGATGGAACATCGATCGCGCAATCAGCAAATTGCGTCGTTACACTAAACGCTTGTTTTGATGCTACTTAATTATGGCTACTCTTAATCAACATCCCATTCGATTATCTATTCTTGGAACTCCAAAGGTTGGTCAAGAAGTAGAAATTAGAGTTCTTATTGGACATCCAATGGAAACCGGGTATCGCCTTGGTGAAGGCGGTAATGACAGGATTCCTAAGAACATTATTGAAAATATAGTGATTAAACTCAATCAACAAGTTTTGATGAATGCTGACTTAGGAACAGGGATAGCTGCAAATCCTTTATTAAGTATATTTGTGGAAGTTCCTAAAGATGGTGGAATGATATCGGTTGAATGGCGTGATGACCTTGGAAAACAAGGAAGAGCTGAAAAGATGTTACTTGCAATATGAACATTTTGAAATGTTTTAGTGTTTTGTTTTTTATAGTTTTTTCATATCATTTGCCAGCACAAGTCATTCGCCAATCAGGAAATCAATTTTTAAGTCCCGAGATGTTAAAGCTTCAAAATGATCCTAATGGTAATCCTACTGTTTTGTGGATTGATCAAGGGCAAGAGTTATGGAATGCAAATTGTGTTAAGTGCCATCAAGAAATTAAAGAGCTTGCATCTGCAGTAGTTCGTTATCCAATTTTAAAAAGCAAACTTGGTCAAGCTTCCAAAGTTTGGAATATAGAAGATCAAATCATTGATTGTTTTGGAAAGATTTCTCAAGAAAGTTTATCTACCGAACATCAAAATGTGTTGGCTCTATCTATTTTTTTATCTGATGCTGCAAAAGGTATGCCAATTCATGTTGATGAGCCAAATATTAAAAAAGATAAACAGTTATGGCAGGAGCAAATGATCCAAGGTGCGGCTATTTACACACGACGTCAAGGGCGTTTGAATTTATCTTGTACACAATGTCATGACCAAAATATTGGTAAAAATTTAAGATCTGACATTGTTAGTCCAGCATATTTAACTGGATTCCCTATATATCGACAATCATGGCAAACAGTAGGGAGTATTGATCGACGTTTAAGAGCTTGCTATTCAGGCGTTCAGGCAACTGTTCCATCTACACAAAGTTCAGAACTTCGCGCTTTGGAATTGTTTTTAAAAAAGCGCTCTGAAGGAATGTTATGGGATGGCCCCTCCATAAGAAGATAAAAAAAGCCATCTAGATAGATGGCTCCCTGTAAGTATTACAACATCAAGCTAAAGATAGATTTTCCTTGTAAAGCGGGAAGTTTCTCATTGGTCTACCCAATGCAGTTGAAATCGCATTAATAATTGCTGGTCCAACTACGCAGATTGTTGGTTCGCCAACACCGCCCCAGAAATCATAGGTAGGAACTAATACAGACTCAATCTTAGGAGTGGAAGCCAGTCTTAATAAAGGATAAGAATCAAAGTTGGTTTGTTTGATACGTCCATTTTCAACTGTGATTTCAGGATTAAAGATTGCGCCTAAAGCCATCACAACTGACCCTTCAATTTGCTCTCTAACAAGCCATGGATTTACAACATGACCGGTATTTAGGGCAAATGTTAAGCGACGAATTTTTACAATATTGCCACTTACAGAAAGTTCTGCAACGCATGCTGAATAACTTGCATAACCCATAAATTGAGCAATTCCACGATGAACTCCAGTTGGAAGTGGAGATCCCCAATTTGCTTTTTTAGCAGCAGCATTGAGAACTGCTAAATGTTTAGGATGGTTTTGCATTAGGGCTTGACGATAGGCAAGAGGATCTTTTCCAGCAGTTACTGCACATTCATTCATGAAGCATTCCATGAAAATACCATTTTGATTGGTATTAACACCGCGCCAAGGACCTACAGGCACATGCGTATTTTTCATCACATATTCGGTGAGAAGTGAAGGGAACTTATAACCCAATTGTGCATCACCTGGCTCTTCATAAAGTCCTTGAAGCTGTCGCACATCTTTATTATTTTTGATGGCCATAGGGCTGACAGTTGCGTTGATAGATTGCCCTGCAACTTTGATGTGCATACCAGTGATATTGCCATTAGCATCCATACCGGCAGTCATTTTTGCCATTGCTATTGGATGGTAATAATCGTGCGTCATATCTTCTTCACGACTCCACATCATTTTGACTGGCACTCCAGGAAATTGTTTAGCAATAGCCACTGCATAAGTAACGTATTCTTGTGTACCACCACGGCGACCTAGGCCAGTTCCAGGATCAAGCTTAAATACTTCACATTGATTGAGTGGTAAACCTGCAGCTTCAGAGAGAGCTGCGTGGGAAGCTTCACCATTTTGTGTTGGGACCCAAGCTTCAGCACGATCAGCTGTAATGCGCACTGTTGCATTCATTGGTTCCATATTGGCATGAGAACGATATGGCGTATAGTAAGTTGCTTCAATTTTCTTTGGAGCATTTTGAATAGCTCCGAGAGCATCACCTTCTTTACGCTGCCAAAAATCACCGTTTTCATCGAGACCTGAACGAAGCATTTTTTCAATATCGCTAGAGGAAGTGTTTGCACCTTTACCTTCATCCCAAACAATAGGGAGTGCTTCTAGAGCAGTCTTAGCGCGCCACCAAGTGTCTGCAACAACTGCAACTGTGCCATCATTAACTTTGACAACCCCTTTTACACCTCGTAAGTTTTTAACTTTAGATTCGTCATAGCTAACAATCTTTCCACCAAATACTGGACAGGCTTTTACGGCGGCGCAAAGCATACCTGGTAATTGAAGGTCTACGCCGTATACTTTAGTTCCATTTACTTTGTCAGAAGTATCTATTCGGGAGAGCGGTTTACCTGCAACTTTCCAAGTTCTAGGATCTTTGAGGGTAATAGACTTTGGATCAGGTGGAGTCACTTTTGCCGCAGCCTCAGACACTTTGCCATAGGTCGTTTTTTTACCAGATTTGGCATGTGTAATGACGCCTTTATTTACCGTCAACTCTCCAACAGGAACATTCCATTCATTAGCAGCTGCTTGCATTAACATCATTCTTGCAGCTGCAGCGCCACGACGAACATAATCTTCAGAGATTCTGATGCCACGGCTTCCACCAGTACTCATTTCTCCCCAGGCGCGTTTACGTGCAACGCTTTGACCAGGGGTTGGTGATTCGGTGATGACATTTTTCCAATTACACTCAAGCTCTTCGGTAACCATTTGTGCTAGACCAGTACGTGTACCTTGACCCATTTCGGAGCGAGCGATTCTCACAACAACTGTTTCATCAGGTTTGATATTGACCCAAGCATTCACTTCAGGATCTGCAGCGTTCATGATGCTATTTTGGTTATAGGCTGGATTCTTTTGGGCTAATGCATCCATTGGAACGGATCCAAGACCTAGCATTAAGCCACCACCTAAAACTGACGTATCAATAATAAAACGACGACGTCCAGCGTTCTCAATTTGTGTTGTTTTCATATTGTCTCCTTAACCGCGTGTTTGTGGGCTAGCTTCATACTGTGCAAGAACATCAGCCAATTTCTTTTGGCCAGATGCAACGTGGATACCATCTCTAATTTTTTGGTAGGTACCACAGCGACAAATATTGGACATTGCATTATCAATATCAGCGTCGGTTGGTTTTGGAATTCTCTTGAGGAGGGCTGCAGCAGCCATCACTTGACCAGATTGGCAGTAGCCACATTGTGGAACGTCCAGTGCAATCCAAGCTTTTTGGACAGGGTGAGTATTATCAGGGGAGAGGGCTTCAATCGTTGTAATCTTCATGCTACCCACAGCTGAAACAGGGATTGAGCAAGAGCGTACTGGCTCACCATTCATATAAACGGTACAGGCACCGCACTGTGCGATACCACATCCATATTTAGTTCCTGTAAGTCCGATGATTTCGCGGATTGCCCACAATAGAGGCATGTTCGGTTCAACATCAATATTGTGAACCTGATTATTGACAGTTATTTGCATACTAGTCTCCGTTTAGTTAAATTACTATAAAGTATTTTATGTTAAAAATTATATTAACTTAATATATCTTTCCAAATATTTGTTGCCCAATTCATCGCGTTCTGATAATCCTCGGTACTTCCTTGAGTGGATATTTCTTGAGAGCCCTGTATTACCGCCATTGTTTTTCTTTGTTCATCGTAGATGTGATCTGTACTCACGTGAGCAGCGGTCGAACTTGTCAAAAAGCTGTAACAGAGGCTGTTGTAATGAGGTTTAAGGTTTAGTTCATTTTGCAAAATGAGTTTTGTCACTGACATCGCGCATGCCTTGCCCTGTCCGTAGGCTATTTGTGCAGATTTCGGCATTAAATCTCCACCTTGAATAGCATCCCCTATCACATGAATTTTAGGAATTACATTTGATTCATAAGTTACAAAATCAACACCACACCATCGTTGGTTAATATTAGTTAGACCATTTTCATGTGCAATGTTTCCAGCTCGCATCATTGGAATAACATTCAGAACATCTGCTTTGATTTCATCTTGAACTTCAAAAATGAGTTCTTTTTCTTTTAAGTTGATATCCATCAGGGTATGGTTGTTACGATATTCAATCATGCCGGGAAATGAATTCGCCCAAGTTTTTTTAAATAATGCCGATTTAGACGTGACATCTTGGTTGGCATCTAAGATAAGGATTTTGCTGCGAGGTTTGAATTTCTGAAAATACAATGCTACTTGGCAAGCTCTCTCGTAGGGAGCGGGGGGGCAGCGATATGGGGCCAAAGGTACTGAAATCGCAAAGAGTCCACCATTTGGCATTTCTTCTAATTGCTTTTTTAATAGGGTGGTTTGACTACCAGCTTGGATGGCATGAACTAGTGCATCAGGATTTTTTTCCGCAGTTAAGCTTGGTAGTTGCTCTAACATAAGAGATACACCAGGAGATACAACGAGGCGATCGTACGTTAATGTAGATCCTGATGCTAGCTTGACTTTTTGTGATTCTGGATCAATTTTAGAAACTGTATCTTTTACTAATTGGATACCGTATTTTTTACAAACATTTTCTCTTGAGAAAGTGAGTTGTTGTAGGCTAAGTTGACCACTAAAAACAAGATTAGACAGGGGGTTTGAAATGAAAGAGTTTGTAGGGTCTATTAAGATAACTTCAATTTTCTCTTCGGAATAAATTCGAAGGTATTTTGCTGTTGTTAGTCCACCAAATCCAGCACCAACAATAATCACCCTTGATTGCTTTGGAACTCTTTTTAGATCTAAAGCTAGGGTCTGATCAATAGCCGCACTAGCAACAAATCCTGTTCCAATTGATTGAATAAATTTGCGTCGGTTCATCTTTTTGATTATCCGACAAAATGTAATTTCATATCTAAATATGCAGAAAATAATTAAATCCATTATCGTTTAAAGATGACAACATTAATCGATCAATTTCCTCCATTAGCTTTTGTAGATATTGAAACTACTGGTGGAAACCCTGATAGGGATAGAATTACAGAAATTGGGGTGATTTCCTTACATGAAAAGGATGTTCAAATCTGGGAAAGCTTGATGGATCCTGGTGTTCCTATCCCCAATAATATTCAGCAATTAACTGGCATAACGCCATCGATGGTTAGGGATAAACCAAAGTTTGAAGAGCTAAGTTCTGAAATTTTAATGGAGTTAAAGGATAAAATTTTTGTAGCCCACAATGCTCGGTTTGACTATGGATTTATTCGTTCATCCTTTGAAAGAATGGGGATTGATTTTCGGGCAAAAGTAATCTGTACTGTCAAACTTTCAAGATTACTATTTCCAGATCAGGAAAGACACAACTTAGATACTATTGTTGCTAAACATGGTTTAAAAATTAGTAGTCGTCATAGGGCATTGGGTGATGCTGATTTATTACTTCAATTCTGGAATATATGTTTAGAAAGATTTGGTCCAGAAAAATTACACAATGCGATTGCTCAGTTACTACAAACTCCTTCCTTACCACCACATATTGATTCGAAGATGGTGGACGGCCTTCCGGATCGTCCAGGGGTATATATTTTTTATGGAGACAATCGAAGACCTTTATATATTGGTAAGAGTAACTCGATTAAAAGCAGGGTGATGAATCATTTCTCGAGTGCCTTACGGATTCGGAAGGAGATGAAATTATCGCTACAAATAAAAGACATTGATTGGATAGAAACTTCTGGTGAAATTGGTGCGCTTCTTTTAGAGTCAAAAATGATTAAAGAGAAGTTACCCAGTATGAACATCAAGTTAAGACGATCAAAGGACTTATGTGCTTGGCAACTCCTACCTAATGAGCGAGGCGTATTAACTCCGCATTTGGTGCGTCATCAAGATTTAAAGCCTGGAGTACAAGATAATTTATATGGTCTTTTTTATAGCAGAAGAGAAGCTTTACAAACTTTGCAAAATTTAGCAAAGAAAAATAATTTGTGTGAAGGTTTGTTAGGATTAGAAAAAATTCTTCCAGGAAAACCATGTTTTGGTTATCAAGTAAAGCAGTGTCTTGGAGCCTGTATTGGTGAGGAATCCCTGACACAATATCATCTGCGATTACAAACTATATTAACTAAATTTAAAGTCCAAATATGGCCATATAAAGGCCCTATAGGTATCAAAGAGGGTGAACATATCCACATTATTGATCATTGGTGCTATTTGGGTACTGCGAGTAATGAAGATGAAGTATTTGAATTATTACAACATGGTGAAGCTGAATTTGATTTAGATATTTACAAAATAATAAAGAAACATTTCAAAACTATAGCATCTCACCAAATCATCAAACTACCATTAAAAATGCAAGAAGATCAAGGTTGCTAAATGAGTCATGTTTTGTATTCATATAGAAGATGCCCTTATGCAATGAGAGCCAGATTGACTCTGATTTATGCTGGGATTGATTTTCAGGTAAGGGAAATTGAGCTCCGTTCAAAGCCCAAGAGTATGTTGGAGATCTCTCCTAAAGGTACCGTTCCAGTTTTGTTAACGAAAGATCAACTAGTTATAGAAGAGAGTTTGGATATTATGCTTTGGGCATTGACGCAAAATGACCCAGATTTATGGTTACCTAAGGAGGATACTTTACTAAGGGAAAATATGAATCGATGGATTACCTTAAACGATGGATCATTTAAAACATTATTAGATCAATATAAATATCCACAAAGATATCCTATGATCAATAGTCAAGAAACCTTAGAAAAGGCAATTAGTATTTATTTACAGCCATTGGATGAGTTATTGTCTAAATCAAAATTTTTGTTAGGAAATTCAATAACGATGTTGGATATTGCTTTATTTCCATTCGTTAGGCAATTTTATAAAGTAAATGAAAATCAATTTGAAAAGCTATCCCTTAAATTTCTCACAGAGTGGTTAAATTTCTTTATTCTGTCAGATTTATTTCATAAGGCTATGGCAAAGTATCCCGTATGGAGAGATGATTATCAATGAACTATACAGAATATTTAACGCTTCCTTTATTTCCTTTTGGCACAACCTTATACCCTTCAGGAATTTTAAGTTTAAAAATATTTGAAGTCCGGTATTTGGACATGATTAAAACTTGTGTTCAAGAGAAAACTCCTTTTGGTATTGTGACTCTTGATCAGGGTGAAGAAGTAAGAACACCAAATGAAAAAATAAGTTTCGCAAGAATTGGAACTTTTGCGAACATCATTCATTTTGATGCAATTCAGCCGAGTTTATTTTTTATTAAATGTGTGGGTGGTTCTAGGTTTACTATTCGTGGTTGTGAACGCAAAAAGAATGGTCTTTGGATTGCAGATGTTGAGGCAATGGATGACGATGTCCCTATGTCAATTCCACCAGAGCTGCAAATTACAAGTGATACATTGGAGCAAGTTATCCAATCCATGAAATCTCAGGGTTTGTCAGAACAACAAATACCTTTTACACAACCATTCATGTTAAATGATTGTGGTTGGGTAGCTAATCGTTGGTGTGAGCTATTGCCATTATCACCTGGGCAAAGGGAGCATTTATTAGGTTTAGCTAATCCGCGTTTAAGACTAGATTTAGTATTTGATATTTTGGATGATATGGGAATATCAAATATTCACAATAAATCATGATAATCATATTAAATCTTAATGGGGGCATTCTATGACGAAAAAATATAATATTCTGTTTGTTTGTACTGGAAATTCTGCGCGTTCGCAATTAGCTGAAGCAATTTCTAACACATTGAGTCATGGTAAGTTTATTGGTCATTCAGCAGGTACGGAACACACTAAAGGGGATGACATACATCCAATGGTGGTTGAGCTTGTTCATGACATGGGATATTCAACTCAAAAAATGCGTAAGAAGGATTGGAATGAGTATTTAGCTCCTGATGCGCCAGAGATGGACTTTGTCATTACGCTATGTGATGACGCCGCTAAAGAGTCTGCTCCTGATTGGAAGGGTGATCCCATATCCGCTCATTGGAGTTTTCCAGACCCTACAAAGGCAACAGGTACACCTGAACAAATCAAAGAAGCATTTGTTCAAGTTGAAATGGGACTTAGAAGCCGCTTAGATTTACTTTTGGATTTGCCAATTGAAGATTTAGACAAAATGGCTATTCATCATGAAGTAAGCAAAATTGGCAATAAATCTATCTAGATTTATTGCGGTTTGTAGTTTAAATAAACTCTGTCAATTTTTAGCGCAAGTTTGATATCTAGTTGGGTTAATCCACCAGCATCATGGGTGGATAACCTAATTTCAACTCTATTCCAAACATTAAACCATTCTGGGTGATGGTTCATATCTTCCGCAATATCTGCAACTTCAGTCATAAAAGCAAACGCTTTTTTGAAATTTTTAAATTGGAAATTTTTATGAATTGCATCAATGCCATCTACGGTTTCCCAGCTTGGCATTTCTGAATGGAGCTTTTTACGCTCTAAGGAAGTTAATAGTGTTCTCATCAATTTATTTTATACAGTTTGTGTTAATAATACTTGGCGGGCATAAATCTTTTAAAAGTTGTGCTCGTAGGTCAGGAGAATTTGTTTTAGAGTCCAACCAAATACTAAAAAAAATCTTTGAAAAATGATCGTCACTAATTTTGCCAAGCAACTTTCCATTGTGAATAAAAGTTGTTGTACCACTTGGTTGATAGATAGCGGTTATATGATGACCTTCATCAACATCGGGATATATTTTTTCTAAATCACTTTGCCATTGATGAACTTCAGCCTCAGAGGCGCCAAGACGAGACATTTGTTTAATGGTGGCTTTTACTAAGTCTTCATTCATGACCTTTCTCACATAATCTAAGCGCAATGCAAAACTTGACTTTCCTAAATCATCAGAAACATAATAATTTGCCTCGTAGACTTTGAATCCTAGATATTTGAATGACCCACTTCCTACTTTTTGTGGATTGGCTAAATAAGTTTTTATTTCTTGTAGATCTTTAGATTCCGCTGCAAAGGCTTGGATACAAAACAGCGAAGATATAAAGATTAAAGCAATCTTAAAAAAAATGGATTTTAAGGACGTCATAGATACCAACTAAGCTAAATATTCGATTTTTAGGCAATAGTTCATTACAAAATCTAGACCTGCTTTTGTAGCAATCATTTCAGCTTCTTCACTAACAATCCCGAGTTGAAGCCAAAGAGATTTAGCATTAATTGCAACTGCTGAGTGCGCAATTTCAGGACAGCCTTTTGCAGGTCTAAAAACATTTACCATGTCTACTGCAAATGGAATTGACTCTAAATTTGGATAGCACTTTTCCCCTAAGATATTACCTTCATTGGGGTTAACTGGGATGATGGTGTATCCATGATTTTGCATAAATTCCGCAACTCCATAGGATGCTTTTGAGGGATTGTTTGATAATCCAACAATAGCAATAGTTTGAGTATTTTCTAGGAGTTGCTTGATAACAGTCATATTTTTATTTAGAGCGCTTTGCACTGATATTTCTTTTGTGATATCACTAATATACCTAATTTTTGTTCAAAATTTATTTTTGATTCTTTTATGTCGCTTGGACAATTTTCATCAAAATAACTAAAGGGACCAAGGCTTCCACAATACAGGAAATTTTTGGAATTCATATTTAAGTTTGCACCATCAAGAATCATACTAAAACCACCATCATTTCCTTCTGGTGATTGGCATTTCCAAGTTACGTAGTCTCTTCTATCGCATGCTGTAACTAGATTCAGCAAAATCAAAATAGTGATAATTTTTATATAATTCATTTATATGGACAATCCAAAAAAAACATCAATGCAATGGTTGTTTAAAAGGAACTGCTCTTTTACCCCTAAGCAGGTGGGGATTTTTTATCTCGCACAATCTACATTATCTTTGATTGTGGCAAGTTTTTTTTTATATCAAGGTGTTTGGTTGATTTTGCCATTTACATTACTAGAGTTGGCTGTTCTGGCCATTGCACTTTTAATCTATGCAAGACATGCTACTGATTATGAAAAAATAGATATTCGTCAAGGCGAGTTATTGGTGGAAACCTCTAGTGCCGGTAAGGTAATGCAATTTGTATTTAATCCCTCTTGGGTTAGGGTTGATAGTGTCCTCAATTCTCAAAAGTTAATATCTATAAATTATCAGGGGCAGGTTTTGGAAGTCGGTCGTTTCATTCATGTATCTCTGAGAAAGAATTTTTTGATAGAGTTTGCTCAAGCCTTAAGAAAAAACTTTTAGGAAGACGATGAAAATAATTGAAGACAAAAGTCAATGGATTCATTTTTCGCAGAATGTAATCTGCAAAAAAATATTACAGATGATTGGCTGGAAATTACATTTTGATGGGGTACCTGGCACTCATGGAATTTTGATTGTTTATCCACACACTTCAAATATAGATTTTTTTATCGGTATTGTGGCTAAATGGGCAATGGGAATACCAATTAAATTCCTAGCAAAGGATAGTTTGTTCAAAATACCTCTTGTAGGAGGATGGTTGAGATATTTAGGTGGTAGAGCAGTCATCCGAAGCAGTCCGCAGGGTTATGTATCTGAGCTTGCATCGGAAATGCAATATAGTAAATATTTTTGGTTAGTAATAACTCCTGAAGGAACTAGGAAAAAAACACTAGGCTGGAGAAGTGGTTTTTATAGTCTTGCTCATTTAACGGGTTATCCAATCGGCTTTGCATTTATTGATTATGCAAAAAAAGAAATAGGGGTGACACGATTTGCTGTCCTTGATGGAGATGAACAAAGTGACATGGAGTTCATTCAAAATGAATACTTTGGGAAGCAGGGAAGATTTCCAGAGTCGATGGCGCCAATACAACTCTGTAAACCAGAAAATAGAAAAGTATAGTAATATTACTGTATATAAAAACAGTAATAAAACAACATATTCATTTAATCTCTTGACTACTGTATGAATATACAGTATATTTAAATCTCAATGTATGAAGGAGATATAAAATGAAAACTGTTACTTTTGGACTTAAATCTTTATTAGTTTGGCTCATTTTTGATGAAAGCCTTGGTGAATTCAATCGTAAAGAGTGGATTTGCAAGAAAAGTATTTAAAATTACCAACTACATTGTTCGCTCAGCCATCTTGATGTAGAATAATAGTCTTTTCTACGGTGGCTGTAGCTCAGTTGGTAGAGTCCAGGATTGTGATTCCTGTTGTCGTGGGTTCGAGCCCCATCAGCCACCCCAATAACTTTCCCCTAACCAAATATTTATTAGCTTGTTTGCTTATTGGGCTTAATTGGTAGTCTAGTCTTAATTACATTTTTTGTAAGAAGGTCATTAAAGACTTTCAGAATAAGTCTGAAAAATTGATGTTATTTAGGTCTATTCCGGTTGAAGATCCGGTCTCATCAAATTTCCACCAATCGTTTTATCCGTTCAATAATAATTGAGGTACGGTCCTGCTCACTTCCTGCTGGATTGAGATGCCAAGGTAATTGTGCAGTAAAACTCGGATTTGATAATAGAGATTTAAATTCCTCACTGATATATCTTTGAACTTCTTTTTCTGTCAAAACAAATTCTTCTAATAAGTCTGATTTACCATCAATTAAGTTGATGATGTCTTCAATATCATGGTGAGCATAATCCCCATTACCTCGGTCTTTAAATGATTCAAGCTTGCTTGCAATAAATAGAGGGGCTGAAACATGACGCAATATCAATCCACTTGGTAGGGTAATTGGTAACGATGTTTTGATAGCTAATTGATATCAGCGATTGGTAAATCCTAAGATAGCTGGATCAGCTGGCATTAAATCTACTAATCTGCCATCCTTAATCCAGCGACAAATGACCTCACCACCTTCTTCTTTGAATCCTACTGAACGAAGCGCATCACAAATCTTGTAATACTCAAATCGATCATTTACATCAGCCAGTAAATCAACATCAATAGTAGGACGTGCTGCTGGTCGATTGGTGTCGTTAATGAGTATTCCAACCACAGCTCCCCCAACTAGGATGACTCTATTAACAAGCTCACCTAATGCTTGAGCGATATGCTCAATATTTT
>DAIQPR010000214.1:0-3033 GCA_036787315.1 Polynucleobacter sp.
CTTTAAGACAATTTCAGAAGAGGTCGGCATTCCTTATCAAAGTCTTATTAACCTCTATTTGCGTGATTGTGCCGCCTCTAATAAGAAATTGAATCTTAGCTGGAAGTAGTCTAAAAAAGGATAAGACCTCCTGAAGCGGTGGTTCGATTCCGCCCCGAGCCACCAAAATGAAATAATGCTTCTAATGCCTCGCTTCTGTGGGGTATTTTCTTTTCAGTTTATCTAAAAGGAGTTAATGTCGTCTCTACCTAATGAAATGATTTTCGAAGTTCGATATTAAGTAAATCGATTGATTCTACCCAGTCTGCATCTTTCAGTAATTCTTCTTTTAAAAAATCACTTTGATTTATAGTCCAAAAGTTAGCTTCAGCTAGCAAAATAGAAGATTCAAGCGGCGAATGGTTTTCAATAAACTGATCTATAGCTTCACTACTAGAGTTCAGTCCTAGTTGTCTAAATAAGTTATGCAGATAATGAAACGTATCACCCATCTTGAAGTCCTTTATCCCATAAGCATTTATACGCTTAAAGCAAGGATATTTCAATTGATAGTGGTATTAGCACCTATCTAATTAGTCACCTAAGGTATAAGATGGAAAAATGGAAAGCACTAGGATTGAACATGATAGTTTCGGGCCTATTGAAGTTCCTCATAATCATTTGTGGGGAGCGCAGACCCAACGCTCTTTAATTCAATTTGATATTTCAACGGAGAAGATGCCCCCAGAATTTATTTATGCATTAGCCATGGTTAAATATGCCTGTATCTTAGTTAATAATAAATTAGGCCTTCTTTCTAAGGAGAAATCTGAGCCCTTATTATTGGCAGCTGATGAAGTGCTTCGGGGAGTATGGAAAGATGAATTCCCACTCTCTATTTGGCAAACTGGGTCAGGTACTCAAACGAATATGAATATGAATGAAGTCCTCGCAAACAGGGCTATTGAATTAATGGGTGGAAAGTTAGGTAAGGATCGTTATATCCATCCAAATGATGATGTCAACCTTGGACAATCTTCGAATGATGTTATCCCCTCTGCGATGCATGTAGCAGTTGTTTATGAGATAAATCATCAGTTAATATCTGCTTTAGATCTATTAATGGATACTTTAAAAGCTAAATCACTAGAGTTTGCAAAAATTTTTAAGGTAGGGCGAACACATTTGCAAGATGCAGTTCCTTTGACTCTTGGACAGGAATTTTCAGGATACGCAGCACAATTAGAATTAGCGCATGAGGCGATTACTCTGGCATTACCTTTTGGATTTGAACTAGCCATAGGAGCAACTGCTGTTGGGACTGGTATAAATACCCATCCAGAATTTGGTGATAGAGTAGCAAGGCAGTTAAAGGATGCTACTGGGATTTCTTTTGTTAGCACAGCTAATAAATTTGCAGCACTGGCAGGTCATGAGCCCTTGGTTGTTATCCACGCAGCTTTAAAAACCCTCGCAGTTGCATTAATTAAGCTTACTTCAGATATTCGTTGGATGGCATCGGGTCCTAGAGCTGGATTGGGTGAAATTATAATTCCTGAAAATGAGCCTGGAAGTTCCATCATGCCGGGCAAGGTAAACCCAACTCAATGTGAAGCGCTTGCAATGATTTGTTATCAAGTGTTAGGTAATGACGTGACTATAGGTATGAGTGCAGCAGCAGGTAATTTTGAGCTTAATGTATACAAGCCAGTTATTTTGCACAATTGTTTGCAAAGTATTCGTATTTTGGCTGATGGGATGAGGTCGTTTGAGCATCATTGCGCAAGAGGGATTAAGCCGAATTTGCCTAAAATAAATGAGTTTATGAATAAATCTTTGATGTTGGTAACCGCTTTAAGCCCACATATTGGATATGAGAAAAGTGCTTCAATCGCTAAGAATGCACTTGAGAAGAATATCAGCCTGCGAGATGCAGCCATTACTAGTGGATATGTGACGAGTGTGCAATTTGATGAGTGGGTTAATCAAAGTCATTATGGAGTCGTCAGTAAATCCTAGCGACAGTCGAATTCTCACTAGATCACCAAAATCAATTACCATCCGGCTTCGTGCTATGCATTTTTTTCATCACTAGAGTATTGTTCAAAAGTATTCTATACACAGACTACTTTTACACAGAGTTGTTTGTCACTTCCCATAGGCTCAATCTGTCGATCAGGATTTCTCTACTCTAATTCTAGACTGAGGTATCCGGGCCACCAAGAATAAAATAATGCCCTGCTCTGAAGCGGGGCATTTGCTTTTATAAAAAGCCTTTAAGTCTACTTGACAAAGTATGTATATGCTCATAATATACAAATATGATTAATTATTCTTCGATAGTTGGCTTTGAATGGGATATAGGGAATTCACAAAAAAGTGCTCAAAAACATGATGTTCACGCTACAGAAGCAGAAGAAGTATTTTTTAATTCACCATTAATTATTAGCGTCGATGACAAGCATAGTAGTATCGAAAAAAGATATTTAGCATATGGTATTACAAATAAAAAGCGATTTTTAACAGTTATTTTTACACTTCGTGAAAACGAAACTTTAATAAGAGTTATATCTGCTAGAGATCAGCATCGAAAAGAAAGGACAGTTTATGCCAAAGCAATTAAAACCTGAGTTGAAAAAATTAAAAATAATTCCAAAATTTAAGAATGAAGAAAGTGAACGTCAATTTTGGGAGAGCCCTGAAAACGATACGACGGAATATTTTGACGTATCAAAAATGAAAACGGCAAATTTCTCTAATTTGAAACCTTCAACAACAAGTATTTCATTACGATTGTCTGATAGTTTGCTAGAAGGTATTCGACAGCAGGCTAATAAATTAGATGTGCCGTACCAATCACTGATGAAAATTTGGTTGACTGAGAAACTTGGGGAAAGCGCCAGTAATTAAATATTTTTCAAGCTTCGATCGTTAGAGCTGAGTATTGACAGCGATGTCGAGTCTAGCAAGGGAGTTGAAAATCCTTGTGTCGGTGGTTTGATTCCGCCCCGGGCCACCAAAATCAAATAATGCTCTGCTTCTTGCGGGGCATTT
>DAIQPR010000050.1:0-13593 GCA_036787315.1 Polynucleobacter sp.
GAACAATAGAATAAACATAAAATGATTTTCGAATGATTTTTCCTCCGTATGGAAATGCTTAGTCCTATTGCAAAAATAAAACTCAGAAAAGCTCTTTTTTGAATTGATTGTAGTTCGCTTAAGGACAGTGATGGATTCAAACTAATAAAGTAATAATGAATTATTACCCAAATAAAAAATATAATAATTAGAATGTTTGAGAGTGGGATTAAAGGCTTTAAACTATTTTTAAAAAAATAATAAAAACTTAGCGAACAGCCTATAAACAAACAAAAATATTTGATAGTTAGAGTATCAGGTACTATCCAAAAGGTATATAAAAATACAAAAATTACTAAAAATAATATTTCAATACTAAAAGAACTTTTTGAAATGAGATTTGAATTAAGCATTTCGCATAAAGTCTTCATAAGCTATTTTTAATCCAGCCTCTAAATGGACACTGGGGCGCCACCCCATATCCTGCAGACGTTTACTACTCATCCATTTTCTAGGCGTACCATCAGGCTTCGATGGATCAAGCGCTATCTTACCTTTGTACTCAATTACTTTTGCAATCGTTTGTGCGAGCTCTAAGATCGTAATATCTTCCCCATAACCCACATTAATATGGCTGAGCATAGCTTGTGTATTTTGGTCATAAGTTGATTTATCAAGATTCATAACAAAAACACTAGCTTGTGCCATATCATCCACAAACAAAAATTCTCTTTTGGGAGTGCCTGATCCCCAGATTTTTACTTCAGGAAGTTGATTAATTTTCGCCTCATGAAAACGTCGTATTAATCCTGGAATCACATGACTATTATCTGGGTGATAGTTATCCCCTGGTCCATAGAGATTGGTTGGCATGACACTTCGATAATCAATACCATGCGAAGCACCATACTGACGGTTATAGCTTTCGCACAATTTAATCCCCGCTATTTTGGCAATTGCATAAGGCTCATTGGTGGATTCTAATTGTCCAGTTAATAATGCATCTTCGGACATTGGTTGTTCTGCCATCTTAGGATAAATACAACTCGATCCCAAAAAGAGTAATTTCTTCACACCAGCAACAAATGATTGATGAATGATATTAGACTCAATCATCAAATTTTGATAAATAAACTCAGCTGGAAAAGTATTATTTGCGTAGATGCCACCTACTTTAGCAGCGGCCAAATAAACTTGATCAGGGTTTTCTTCTTGAAAAAATTGCTGCACATCGTGTTGATTGCATAAATCAAGTTCAGCATGCGTTCTTGTAATAATATTGTTGTAACCGCTTGTTTGCAACTTCCTAATAATTGCAGAGCCAACCATTCCTCTGTGGCCTGCAACATATATCTTAGGACTTTTCATCGACAATTAATTCTCTTTTCCTAGGTTCACTTGGAAACCGTGTTTCTTTAACAGAGCGTGTTGTTTTGCCTGCTCTAAATCATAAGCAACCATCTCTTGAATCATCTCATCTAAAGTAATTTCTGGTACCCAGCCTAGTTTTTCTTTAGCTTTACTTGGATCACCTAAAAGAGTTTCTACTTCAGTAGGTCTAAAGTATCTTGGATCAATGCGAACAATAACATCACCAAGCCTCACTCCTGGAGACTCATTACCATCTATTTTGGTAACTCGCGCAATCTCTGATACGCCCTCTCCTTCAAATTGCAAAGTAATTCCTAACTGTTTTGCACTTTTTTGAATAAATTCACGAACAGAATATTGAACTCCCGTAGCTATCACAAAATCTTCAGGAAGATCTTGTTGGAGCATCATCCATTGCATACGAACGTAATCTTTTGCATGTCCCCAATCTCGCAATGCATCCATATTACCCATATAAAGGCAGGACTCTAATCCTTGGGCGATATTAGCTAATCCACGGGTAATTTTACGTGTTACAAAAGTTTCTCCTCTACGAGAACTTTCATGATTGAACAAGATTCCATTACACGCATAAATTCCATAAGCTTCACGATAATTAACTGTTATCCAATATGCGTATAACTTTGCTACTGCGTAAGGTGATCTTGGGTAAAAAGGAGTGGTTTCCTTTTGTGGAATTTCTTGAACAAGGCCATAGAGTTCTGAAGTAGAAGCTTGATAAAACCGTGTTTTTTTCTCTAACCCCAAAATTCGTATTGCTTCCAAAATTCGTAGTGTTCCCATCGCATCAACATCTGCAGTGTATTCAGGAGACTCAAAGGAGACTGCAACGTGACTTTGTGCACCCAAATTATAGATTTCGTCTGGCTGTGTCTGCTGGATGATCCTAATTAGATTGGATGAATCACTCAAATCTCCATAATGAAGAACAAAATTTCGGTGATCAATATGTGGGTCTTGGTAAATATGATCAATACGATCTGTATTAAACAAAGATGCGCGACGTTTTATGCCGTGAACTAGATAACCTTTATCTAGTAAAAATTCTGCAAGATAAGAGCCGTCTTGCCCAGTTATTCCAGTAATTAATGCTATTTTTTGTGTAGTCATTAGAATAATTTAACCATTTAAATATATTAAAACTTGATTGCATATTCCCATATTTTACCTTGAGCATCTTTAGCGTTAACAATTGGCTTAATTCCATCAGGTAAATGCCAATCTATATTTAAATATTGATCATTCCAAAAAATGCATTGTTCACTGGATGCATGCCAATAATCGCTTGTTTTATACATAAAATGAGCATCTTCAGACAAAACTACAAAACCATGTGCAAACCCTTGAGGGATATACAATTGTTTATGATTTTCAGCACTTAATTCAACACCAGTCCACTTGCCAAATGTAGGGGAGGTTTGCCTCAAGTCGACTGCAACATCAAAAACTCTTCCCTTTGTTACTCTAACTAATTTTCCCTGAGTATGTGTAGTTTGGTAATGTAAGCCTCGCAAGATAAATTGCTTTGAATAAGAATGATTGTCCTGAACAAAAGGACTTGTAATGCCTGTCTTTTGTGTAAATTCAATTTGATTAAAAGACTCGTAAAACCATCCCCTCTCATCTCCAAATACCTTTGGCTCAATAATTAAGACATCTGGTATTTCAATTGTGGGAGTTACAGTAATTGGCATAAGTTAATTTTTAATTTAATTGTTCTCTATCATTTTGAGCAAATACTGCCCATAAGCATTTTTCTTAAGAGGGTGCGCTAATTTCTCAACATCTGTTGCAGAAATCCATTGCTGATGAAATGCAATTTCTTCTGGGCAAGCAACCATTAAACCTTGCCTTTTTTGTAAAGTGGCTATAAATCCTGCTGCTTCATGCAAGGAATCATGTGTACCTGTATCAAGCCAGGCATACCCACGCCCCATAATTTCAACTTGAAGTTGATTTTGTTCAAGGTAGATACGATTTACATCTGTGATTTCATACTCGCCGCGTGCACTCGGTTTAATTGATGATGCAATTTCACATACTTGTTCATCATAAAAATAAAGCCCTGTTACAGCGTAATTACTTTTGGGATGAATTGGCTTTTCTTCAATAGTTAGCGCTTTGAATTTATTATCAAACTCAACAACTCCGTAACGCTCAGGATCTGATACATGGTAAGCAAACACCGTTGCGCCAGTTATTTGCATATTTGCTGCCTCTAATTGATGAGCAAAATCATGTCCGTAAAAAATATTATCGCCAAGGATCAATGCACTTGCTTGCTTATTCACAAAGTCTTTTCCAAGCGTAAAAGCTTGCGCTAAACCATCTGGGCTAGGCTGAACTTTGTATTGAATAGAAATTCCCCATTTTGATCCATCTCCAAGTAATTCTTTAAAACGAGGAGTATCTTGCGGTGTGGAAATCAGTAATATTTCACGAATACCTGCCAGCATTAATGTTGTCAGAGGGTAATACACCATTGGCTTGTCATAAACTGGCATCAGTTGCTTAGAAACTGCTTGGGTAACTGGATATAGCCTCGTTCCTGAGCCGCCAGCCAAAATAATCCCTTTACGATTGGAAGATTTTTTTTTGTCATTCATCATGCTTATCTCTAGAGGGCTTTAATAGCAAAATTATTTTTAACATATTCGCTTACTTGATTTTCCCAAATAGGAAAATTTTCTTGAAGTGCATTTTTGAGTTTCTGATTATTCATTCTAGAATTGTAAGGTCTTGGCGCTGGAAGAGGAAATTCTTTTGCTGGGATAGCTCGTATGGCTTCTGGTTTTACTTTTAAAACTGCACCATATTGAATAGCACATTCTATTGCATATTTTGCCAAAGAATACCAAGAAGTTTCCCCATCCGGAACAGCATGATAAATTCCAGAGGGAAGGCTTCTATTTAAGATTTGTAAACTTACCTCAGCAAGCCATTCAGCACTTGTCGGAACTCCAAATTGATCATCAATGACTTTTAAATGCTCGCGCTCAGAGCCTAATCTAAGCATTGTCCTGATAAAGTTCCCACCATCACCATAAACCCAGCTTGTTCTAAGAATATAGTAATTAGAAAGACTATTTTGTTGATTATTGAAGAAAACTTTTTGTATGGCTTCTTCCCCATGAAGTTTGCTCTTGCCATATTGACCTAATGGTTTTGTGAAGTCATCTTCTTGATATGGTATCTCTTTTGAGCCATCAAATACATAATCAGTGGAATAATGAAAAAAAGTCCCTTGATCTACTTTAGAAATATACTCCGCCATAATTTTAGGAGCTTCGCAATTAACTAAGTTTGCTAATTCTGGTTCACTCTCAGCTCTGTCAACCGAAGTATACGCTGAAGCATTAATAATGACTTTGGGACAGTATTTTTCCAATACGTGTTTAATCTGGTCTGCTTTTGTTAAGTCACAGTCGGTGCGTCCCAAAAATATAACATTAGGCTTATTTAATAAAATATTTTGGAAAGCCCTACCTAGCTGACCATTTTTACCAAATATAAGTGTAGGTTGAGAGTCGGGCATTTTTTACTTGTGATAGTGTTGATCAATCCACTGACGATAACTACCGCTTAGTACACCTTCCACCCATTCTGGATTTTCAAGATACCAGTTTATGGTTTTACGAATACCAGTTTCAAAAGTTTCAGAAGGTTTCCAACCTAGTTCTCTTTCAATTTTAGAAGCATCTATAGCGTATCTTCGATCATGTCCAGGGCGATCTTTAACAAAGGTAATATGTTCAGAATAAGAATTATTATCAGTTCTTGGCTTAACTTCATCTAAGATTTTGCAAATTTGCTTAACCACATCAATATTTGCCTTTTCATTCCAACCACCAATATTATAGGTTTCCCCTAAAGAACCCTTTTCAAGAACAGTACGAATTGCTGAGCAATGGTCCTTTACATATAACCAGTCTCGGATTTGTTGGCCATCGCCATAAATTGGTAATGGCTTACCATGAAGAGCATTCAATATACACAGAGGAATTAATTTTTCGGGGAAGTGATAAGGCCCATAATTATTAGAGCAATTCGTGGTTAAGGTGGGTAATCCGTAGGTATGGAACCAAGCTCTAACTAAATGGTCAGATGCTGCTTTAGATGCTGAATAAGGGCTGTTAGGTTCATAAGGATTTTTTTCTGTAAACGGGTGGTCACTAGGCCCTAATGAACCATAAACCTCATCAGTAGAAACATGTAAAAACCGAAAAGATGACTTTCTTTCTTCGTCCAAAGTATTCCAATAAGCTCTGGAACACTCCAAGAGGTTAAAGGTACCTAGCACATTCGTTTGAATAAAATCTCCTGGCCCATGAATCGATCTATCAACATGGCTTTCGGCTGCAAAATTTACAATAGCCCTTGGTTGGTGTTGTTGAATCATTTGAGTAATTAGTTCTTTATCGCCAATATTCCCTTTTTGAAATGCAAAGTAAGGCAAATGTCTTATGGATTCTAAATTTGTTAAATTGCCGGCATAAGTTAGAGCATCTATATTGAGAAGAAACTCTTTCCGTTCAGAACTAAACCAATCTATGATAAAGTTACTTCCAATGAAGCCCGCTCCACCCGTGACTATAATCATTTATCATCCTTGTAGAAATAATTTTTAAAGCTATCAATAATTGCTGTCATACTTAATTAAGAACATATTTTAACCCTGAGCTTATGGTAGAAAAATTAATTTTTGGATTTCTCCTTAGCAATTTAATGTGTATGCTTTTGATTCGTTATAAGCATAAGCATGCACATTTGACTAACGATATTAGCAAAGGTCCTCAAAAATTCCATAAGATTCCTACTCCACGGATTGGTGGAGTTCCAATATTTATAACTTTGGTTATTCTGTGGTTATGGACATATTTAACTGAACCATCCATTACATATAAAGTACCATTATTTACAAGTACTTTACTCTTGTTTATTGTCGGTGTTGTAGAGGATGTGACCAAAAAAGTAGGGGTAAAACTAAGGCTTACCTTCGCATTTATCTCAGGAATTATTGCTTTTATATACTTTGACGTACGTATTGATAGTCTTGAAATTCCTATCTTGGATTTCGCATTTACCTATTATTGGTTTTCACTTTTTTTTACCGCTTTTGCAATTGCGGGGGTTTCAAACGCTTACAACATCATAGATGGCTTTAACGGGCTTGCGAGCATGGTTTCTATGATTTGCCTTGTTGCAATTGCTTTTGTGGCTTTCAAGGTTGGAGATATTGTCATTGTTAATTTATCCTTATCAATGACAGTGGCCATATTAGGTTTTTTTATGTGGAATTATCCTAAAGGCTTAATCTTTTTAGGAGATGGTGGAGCTTACCTGATAGGTTTTTGGACCGCTATATTATCTATTCTTATAGTTTCAAGAAACTCAACTGTGTCGCCATGGTTTGCTCTAATGGTCAATGCGTATCCTATTACTGAAACCTTGTTTACGATTTGGCGAAGATCAATACATCAAGGTAAAAATCCTGGATTACCAGATGCGGCACACTTCCACTCACTGATTTATCGTAGAGTTATTAGATGGTCAACTCCTAATAATGAGAATCTACACATAGAATCAATAAAAAACGCTAAAACCTCACCATACCTTTGGCTCTTATCCTCTTTAGGCGTTTTACCATCACTACTTTTTTGGGATTCTACATATTTATTGATGTTGGCAGGGTTGATGTATATGATTTTTTATCTTTGGGCATATCGCCAAATAGTTAGGTTTAAATCAAAAAATATTATTTTTTAAACAACTTTTTGAATTTTTAAGGTGTGGAGTGTTTCAAATATAAAAAATATCCGCCATCTAAGCATAGAAAAACTTTTTCCCTTAACTTCTTTTTTCTATTTAAACTGTTACTCTATTAACTTTAAATTTATCTTCATAACATGCTTAAACGATTACTGGTTCTAACATTGCTAACGCAGTCTATAAATGCTTTTGCTGATTCAAAAAACACATGGAATACGGTCTCTAATATTTTAGGGTATGGGATGCCACTAATTGCTTTAGGTTACAGCATTAATCAAGAAGATGAAAAAGGTGCCATGCAATTTGGTGGGTCATTGATTACTGGTCTTGGAACTTCCCAAATCCTTAAAAGTGTTTTTCCGAAAGATCGTCCTGATGGTTCTGGAAATGATAGCTTTCCATCTGATCATGCAGTAGTTATGTTTTCAACTGCTAGATACATGACAAAGCGATATGATGCAAACCCTTACACCTGGTATATCGCTGCAGGCATTACTGGTATAGCTCGTGTACAAGCAGATAAACATTCTTGGAGTGATGTCCTTGCAGGTGGAGCTATAGGTTACCTATCTAGCGAAATTTGGGTTGATCGCAAAGATCGTCAACTAGCAATTTTTCCTCAGCCAGGTGGTTTAGTACTGTCTTTCAAACAACAATTTTAATTTTTTTAAACCTTTAGTATGGGTTTAAGCTAATGGAAGGGGAAAAGCTAGTTTGTCTTTTATCTCTTAGGTTTGTTGCATCATAAAGGGTAATTGATCGATTTAGTTTAGCTCCACCATCTCGTATCAGGGGATGATAGTCTAAATTGGCAGAACCAGAACTACGAGTTGTTGTCATTACATCAAATGGAATATTAAGATAAATTCCTTTATCAAATGAGCCCTCTCCAAAAACTTCTGCAGAAACATTTGTCTTTGTAACGTAAGCTCCAATTTGAATACCATTATCAAAAAATCTACTGAGGTCTATGGTTGCTCCAGTATCACCAGCAAGGTATCGTCCAACACTCAGCTTAGCTAATATGGAATTGAATCCCGTATCCCAATATGCTGTGGCATGCCCAGTCGTAACTCGGTAATTTGTTTGTTCATCTGCGTTATTAAAACTAAAATTTTGCTCAAAACTGCGTTGTTGAACACGGTTAATATCGATACCAAAAGCTAAAGGGCTATGCCAAGGACGATAGAACCATTCACCTCCAAATCCAGCAAACATACTCTCAAGATAACCTCCATAAAGACTAAAGTATTGATTATCAGCAAGTTTGTCTAGGTGAGTTAATTGTAAATTGGACAAATTAAGTATCGAAGTAGTCATATACTGCCGCACATTTGTCCTAACTCTAGGCAGGCCACTGGGCACAGTATATTGAAACTTGCCATAGTTATCAATAAGGCCAAGATTCAATGCTCCAGTGATGGAGGTCTTTTCAAAAAGTTTGTATTGAAATTGTGATGCAATACCAGCCCTAAATAAAACGAAAGCATCAGGTCCGCCCAAGCTTTGCTGAAAAGAAGGTCCTATGGAATATCCAAAGCGTGATGTCGAAGATTTATACGTATCTTTTGTAAAAAGTGTGTCATTATTGGGCAGTGAGTTAGGCTCTTTTTCATAAATAGCTTGCGCTACTTGAAAAGAATCATCAACCTCTTGAAACTCCACGGCATTATTCACCCATGTCTGACGATTCACGACCCGCTGTGTCATCGGAATGCCTTTTTCGATAAAAACCAAAGAAAATTCTTCAATGGTTCTTGGTGCATAACGATGTAGTATGCCAATGACTCTTTCTAAACGATCGTTAAAATGGGTGCCATAAGCATTCTCGATTACGACATCCAGTGTTTTTCCAGCTACCCCAATTTGGTTAACAGACCATCCACTAAATTCTTGTATATCTGCAGCAACCCCTTCCCAGCGAGGCTCAGTTGAGGGTCGTGTTTTAAAAACCTTTAATGTAGGAGGGTCAGATACCTTTGCAACATAAACTTGATTTAAAGGAGCGTGTAAGGTGATACCAAACATAAAGGTATTACCGCGCTCGACACCTAAAGAAAAATCAACTGAATCACTATAACGATAAACACCCCCCACATTGAATGGACTTGTTTTAGAAAGGTTATTCCCAAAAGGCTCATTTTGATAATTATTGCCGTCATACTCTAATTTCAATAGCAATTTATTTAGAGGCGTGTGATATTGCACGCCGCCAAATAAGGCAGTAGGCCCTCTAAAATAGGCACTAGTACTAAACTGCCCGCCCTGTCCAACATCATTTTGCCGAACTTTAAATTGCTGACTAAATAGACTAAATGGGTTTGAGATATTACTACTGGATCCTAAATAGCCCCATCCAAGACCCACACTCCAGTCAAAGTCCCCAAAGCGTTTATTTGCAACGATATATTCACTGGAAAATAGTCCTGTTCCTGTTAGATCAACTAAACCTAAAGCAACTTGAGGGGTATATGCAGACTCTTTAAAAATCCTAGCTTTAATATCGATACTTTTATCTTTATAGGTTTGGCTTCCAGATAATTCAGCAGGCCCATAAAGCGTATTAACAATATCGGTATAACGAAAACCAAATTCAACCGATTCAAAAGGCTGAAAGAAGGTGTTATAACGATTGTAGGGATAAGCACTTGTGTAGTTAAAGCGCGCCTCACCTACCTTGGACATTCGGGCTGTTGGAGTTTGCAACAATCCAATAGATCCCCAATCACTGGCCGTGACCTCAGCATCTCTTGAAAAAGATTTAGATTGGCTCAAAAATAGATTGGAATACGAAAACTCTTGTTCAGTTCCCAAGAAGTCTGGATAACTTTGTGTCGCGAGAAACTGCGCAAACAAGACTGAAAACTCCTTGGAAAAACCTTGATCTCGCTCAGGAGCCCAAATCATTGTGCCGGGTGATAACTCATCTTGCGCCTGAAGATTCCAAGAAGCTACGCCAAATTGCTTTACCTGACCATTGGCCTGGACCACCCAAATATCATCAACACGGTCAAAACGAATTCGCTCACATGCCCTTAAATAATGACGTGCCTCAACTCCAGCATATTGAGGTAATATGCATTTTTTACCTCGGCCATTAAGGACCATAATAGCGCTGGGTCGAGAGGGAATAAAAACCTGATGATCTCCTTGAAGAATAGGGTCATCCTGTGGATGTGCTTGTAACCACCTTGGATCAGCGCTACGCAATAAAACACGGCCTGTCACAGGGAGTGACTTAACGAAAGCATACAACTCCTCTTTTCCTACAAGAGCTTCTTCATCTGAATCGGATAGCTTGTTAAGAATATCTCTTTTAAGCTGCGCTTGTGCATAACGCGCTGCTGGAACCTGCCAAATAACACCTTGTAAATAGGAACTGGGTATCATATTTTGGCGTAATAACCATTCGCTTAAATGTTCATTCATGCGTGGGCTGGAAACTTTAGGTGCGGGCTCTGCCCCTACGAGAGAACTGCAGACAATGAGTATCGTACAAAGAATCCGATACAGAATAGAAAGACTTACTTGGCAGGCCATACTTGCCAAGCAAGACAAAAACGCGGAGAGAGGCATTGATCGCCATACATGACTTTGAACTCTCCATCCTTTTCTAGAACCGCAAAACGGGAAAGTAAAGATAGATCGGGATGACTGGAGTTGACTTCTTCATACCACCTGAGTTCTTTTCCTGGAATAGAAACGATTTCGGACTTAGCGGGTGCAGGAATCGGCGAAATAGACAAAGACTCTAAAATCCCATAGCGATAACCCGGCATTTGGTCATGTTTTCGTTGATAAGAAATTGGAGAGTGTTGGGCAATTTCTTGCCATGTCGGTAAGGGATTGTAATTGACATTCAACCAATCAGTTTCAAGACCCAGGGTTCCAAGCACCCTACCATTTTGCAAACGAAGGACTTGGCCAGAATCACTGTACCAAATTTCAATTTGACCCTCGAGATGTTCTTCCGTATACCCTAGCACCAAAAGAGCTGACTTGTGGTTAACCGTAACGCGTAAATAACGGTATTGTGGGTTGAGTTGAAGACGATCAATATTATTACTAGCGCTACTGAATGCATCAGCCACCGTTCTTGTCACGGTGGTATGGCTACAGCCTTCAATCAATAGGCAAAGCGAACACAGGCTTAAAAAAAAATCAGGCGATTTAAGGTCATCTTAACCGCTTAATTCGTACCGCTGGTTCCAGAAGTTCCACTCGTTCCTGATGTACCACTAGTACCAGAAGTACCTGTCGTGCCAGCAATTGTAGTAGTTGTACCTGTTGTACCCAAAGCAGTATAAATAGTACTTACAGTAGATGCCAAAGCAGTAGTATTGGTAGTGACTGTGGTTACAGCAGTCGTCAGAGTCGTTAACTGGGTAGTTGCTGTACTAAGTTGCGCAGCAATTGCAGCTAATTGAGTTGGGTTCGCCACTGCAGTAATTGCTGCCTTGTAATTGGTAAGAGCAGTTGAATAGTTTGCCACAGCGGTTGCTACCTGGGTATTTGCTGTAGCCAAATTAGCAGTAAGGTTGGCGATTTCAGCTTTTGTGCAGGAAGATGCTGCAGAACACACAGTATACGTTGTGCCGTTTGCTGTATAGCTAACACCAGAAATGGTAGCACCATTCGCAGCAGCAAGTTGACCACTTGCAAGATTTAAACTAGTTTGCGCGGTAGTGAGTGCAGTCGCAGCAGAAGTAACTGAACTTGCGGCTGCAGATACCGTAGGATTAGTGTTAACACCAATTGCAGCAGCTGCCGTATCAAGAGCAGTCTGTGCTGCTGAACCAGCATTTGTCACAGATGTAATCGCTGCACTGATCGTACTCACTGTAGAGGCTGCAGCACTAACGGAACTAGAGGCTGAGGTAGTAGTAGATGCTGCTGGGGTACTAGATCCAGAATTCCCTGATACCACAGCAGCTGCAACAGCTAATCCAACGGCTGAAGCCACAATCACGCCTGATGAAATCGCACCAATTGCACCGGCTGTCGCTGCGGCTGCTCCTGCGCCAGTAGCTGCTCCTGCTGCTGCTCCCGCTCCTGCAGTCGCACTTGAGCCTGCGGTAGCAGCTGCTTCTGCCTGAGCATGGGCAAGGCCAGAAAATAGCATGGAGGAGATACTGAACGTAACAATAGCAGCATTGAATTTAGATGTTAAAAACATAGTGTTCTCTTTCGATATCAAAAGTGTGATTGCAAAGCAACCCTATAGTTTGTATTATAAAGCTTTAAAAATAGATAGTGCAACAGTATTATGAATTTTCTGTGAAGAATGCTCAGATCCTGGTGGAAATGTCCACAAAACCCTCTACTAGAACTTGTAACTGCCCTTCAGACCATACTCTACAGTTCTGTTGAGAGGTTCAAATACCCCTGCAGTAGAACTCAAACCACCCTGAATTTTAGTGCTACTCGTAATATCCGAATTTTGAACGAACCAATAGTTAAAATAAGGGGTTAAAGCCCAATTTTTTTCTTGGTAGGAGGTTGATAGTCGAATACCCCAACCACTTGTCTGATTGATGGTAACGTCTGGGTTGGCGGTAATACTATTAAATCCAACCGAGTCGGATAAATGGGTATTCACCCGACCTTTGATAAGGTAGTCATACTCAACACGAGTCTCCAAGATAGCGTTGGTGAGAGAACTTCTATAAATCGCACCAAAAGGGATATACAGATAACTGATTTCACGTTGGTATCCCGCTGCGCCAGTAGTACTAATGCCACGATTATCATCATACAGATAACGATAGCCCAAACCAGAATAGGGGGAGAGGTTACCAGAATTCCAAGAAAAGTCTTTTCCAATTAAGCCCCTAAGCTCATAGTAGTAATTACTCAAATTACTCAGAGACCCTGAAGACTGACTCGTATACGAAAGGCTTCCCTTCTTGTACTGTACATCGCCCATCACAAAAAAATCATGCAAGGCCTGAGTTCGTTCATACTCAAAACCATACAGACCACCACTCACATTAACGGAATCATTCGACTCCCAATAGTTGTAATTAGAAACACTCACTCCCATTTCGTTTCCAGACCTTGTCTTTAAAGCCTGTTGTGATGCTTCGTCTGCCAAAACAGGTGTAGATAGGGCCATCATAGAAGCCAAGACTAAAAGTATTTTTCGCATAACAATATCTCCAAAAAAGGAACGCCCCCGTGTGCGGCGTCGTTCCAAAAACTGACTCCATAGGCATCGCACATCCATGTGTGATCACCACAAACTCTACTGAAT
This sequence comes from Polynucleobacter sp., assembly GCA_036787315.1. GTDB lineage: Bacteria > Pseudomonadota > Gammaproteobacteria > Burkholderiales > Burkholderiaceae > Polynucleobacter. The sequence goes on from DAIQPR010000050.1 coordinate 13,394, forward strand.
CCAATTTTACTCCCCTTTCTTAGCGAGCAAACTTTTAGGATACCAATCTAGCTTAAGAATTTCCCTTGGTATTGCGTAGGCGCCATGCAGCCTTCAGGCTAGCAAGGCGCGTTGCAGTTTCTGGGTTCGTAGAGGCATTTCGCATGGCGTTACGAATAAACACCCAAATGAGTGTCAAAAATAAAGTCGCAAAACCGGTG